>JAJPZE010000046.1 GCA_021204565.1 Prevotella sp.
CGGCGCGGCTAAAAAACGGTCGAGTTGCGCTTCCGGATTGTCGCCCTCGTCGTTCTTTATCTCGTAATCCGACAGCCGTAATTTCTCTTCCTGCGCCATCTGACGCTCTATCCAGCCGGCCGCTTTCTCCTTTGTCAGCCCGTCGCGCGCCATTATTCGCCTTATGCGCGTCGGCATCGAAGCCGTAACGCACACCACTCTGTCAATCTTTACGCGGCGGTTGAAGCCGCTCTCGAAGAGGATTGCGCTCTCGAGCCACGTATATCCCGACGCGGCAAAGTCCTCTGCAACGGCGGGGTGAACAATGTTGTCAACGGCGAGCGCATTACGTTCTGCGGCGAGGATGAAGCGCGAAAGGCGGGCTTTATCCAAGCGTCCGGCGGGGAAGAGGTCGGCTCCCGCCGCTTCGGACAGCCGCTCTTGCAGGGCTTTATCGCTGAGTATGAGGCGCTTAGCCGCCTCGTCGCAATCGTATACCGCTATGCCCCGCCGCTCCAAAAGCCGGCATACATACGACTTGCCGCTGCCTATTCCGCCCGTTATTGCCGTTATCATCAGTTTTCAATCAAATAATCAACCTCGCTTGTAACAAGGCTCGCTTGCTTTACGCCCTTAGGTATTTGCGCTAATGTGAGGGGGCATTTTTCCGCGTCTTCCGATATTTTGCCGTAGTCCGCCTCGACGATGAATTGCGACGTGTTTATGTTCCGGTACATCGAAACGCCGACCGCGAACCGCACCTTTACACGTGAGGGGAAGGTCCGGAGTATCGTGCCCTCGGGCACATTTACCGGCATAACCCTCACCTCCGCTTCTTCTTCGGTCAGCACGTCGGGGTATAACGTTACGGCGACTTCGTCCGGCACTACCTTTTGCCCCGAGACCGTCTTCAGCCTCACCATTGCCTGCAATGTATCGGTGAAGTTCACTGCGTTCAGCTCTTCCGTATAAGCATATCGGACGCTGTCAATCTCGCCGGCGGGGGCGTATAGAGTTACGTGCGACGGGTGCAGCTCCGTATGTTCCAAATAATAGTTTTTTGCGGGTTCGATATTGCCTGTCAGGCGTACGGGGACGCTCTTCCCCACACCCTCTACATAGCTTAACTCTATGCGTTCGGGTTTTATGGAGTTGATGGTGGTGGAGCCTTGCAATCTCTTTGTTATGAGTTTGTGAAGCTCGGCGGCGGAGAGGACGCATTTATTTCCCTGCCGTTGATAAGTGGGGAAGTTGATTACGAGTGCCCGGACATTCTTCAAGCGTGAGTATTGGAGCAGGGCGAAGCCTTTGTCGTGTACGGCAACGCGCACCACGTCGGCGCTGTCGCCGGTGAGGATGATGTTGGAGGGCAAGCCGGTAACCACTACGGGCAGATCCAACTCGTAGTCGTAGTATCCGTTAAGTGCGGTCGAGAGCCAGAACAAGCCGCTCAACACAAGGAATACGAGAAAGACAAAGAAACTTCGCCGGGGGCGTATCTTTCGCAGTACGGGGTTACTTTGCCGGCATATCTTTCGCAGTGGCGAAGACATAGTTTTTATCTACAGAGATGACGACTCCTTTGCTTATCTCCAAGCTAACCTTATTTGTGGTGTAGTCTACACTCTTCACCTTGCCGTAGATTCCGCCGTTGGTGATCACTTCCGCTCCCTCTTCGAGCGAGTTTTGAAATGCCTTTATCTTCTTTTGTTGCTTCTGTTGGGGCCGAATCATAAGCAGGTACATGATTGCGAACACCACAATCATTGTAATCAGGAAACCCCATCCGCCGCCGCCTTGGGCAGCTAATAATAAATCTGTCATAAATAGAGAATATGTATTAGTTCATCTGTTTTAATATTTTCCCTTCGCTGATAAGTGTGCGGGCGATGTTGTCGAGCATGGCGTTGATGAATGTTGCGCTTTTGGGCGTGCTGTAGGTCTTGGACAGCTCGACGTATTCGTTAATCGTAACGCTGATCGGGATGTCGGGGAAGGTGAACATCTCCGCGATAGCTATCTGCATAATGACGATGTCGATGAAGGGCATGCGGGCGAGCTCCCAGTTGATGGATGCCGCCTCCATATATGCCGTGTACTCGTCTTTGTTCTCTATTGCGGCGCAGAACAACTGCAAGGCGAACTTCCGGTCTAACGGGTCTTTATATTCGGGCAACAGCTCTTGTTTCGTCCCGGTTTTCTCGTCGAAGCGCTTAATTGTTTTAACCACAACCGTATCTACAATCTCCTTATCGTCGTTCCAATAAAGCGACTTCTCTTCTAAAAGCATATCGAGCTCGTCGTTATCGGAAATGATTTGTTTGTATAATTTGCGCCACACTTCGCGGTCGCATTCGTAGCCGCTCTCGGGCGAGGAGACGTATTCGGCGTAGGTATCGGTTTGCTCGATAAGGTCGCACAAGCGGCGGACGTACTCCACGTCTTCGCGCCAATCGTGTTTGTGGGTGCCGGCAAACTTGAGCAGCGTTTCGTTATCCTCCAACTGCCGGGCGAAACGGTTCTCGGCAAAACGTTCCGACGGGCGTTCGGTTCTCTCGCGCAGGGCGCGTTGGCAACCTACCTCATATCGCACGCGCGCCTCTTTCGTAACCGCAACTATCAAGTCGAGCATGTAATAATAGAGGTCGTTCGCCTTCGACAGACTTGTCTCCAACTCGCGCAAAGCCACGTCCAACGGCTTGTCGCCGCCCGACAAGTATGCGTATACGAGCTGTACAATCTTTGCTCTGATTAGTTCGCGATTAACCATTTCCGATGTCTCCGCTTCCCGATGCGATACGTCCGCGTATGATGCTTGTACGGCTTCCGCCGCCGAATACACTCGGCGCAACGCCACCGCAAAGGTAACAAGAAAGCGGCGAACAAACAAATCTTCGGCACCCTTTTACGACGGGGACCGCGGCGGGCAACCCCTTTTCCGCGCCTTGCCGCCGCCGTGCACGGGCGGAGCATACATAGTGTCCGCCGGCGCTCTATCCCCGCATATGAAGCCGGCGACAGAGGGCGGCGAACAGCGCGTATATATATAAATTCCGCGCGTTAAATATTCCTTTAATTGTGAATATGTGGGGTGCTGTGCAACGATTTCCCCGTTCAAAAAGCGCGTGAATTTAGGTCTCGTTTGACATCTCCACATATCAAAACGAACACGAACGCAGTTCAAGCCGAGCCAAACCCCCATAAATGACCCTCTCATTACTTAGTTCTCAAATGCTCATTACACGGGGTTTCAGGGGGTCAAACCCCGTACTTTCAGGGGGTCAAACCCCGTGTTCTCGCAAATCCGTAACTATGCTCCGGTTATGTATAAACACATAACAGCCTGATTTTCAATACATTCCAAAATTCGCGAAAAATGACGCGAATCAGCCCGCCGGCGGCGTTACGCGAATTTCAAACGTTAAATCGGCGAGTGTGCAATAAATTATTATACGTAGCTTATGCATATATCCGCCTTGCGCAAAGCCTTATTGTCCGCCGCCGTTCTGCGCCTCTTGATGCAAACAGAATATGTATGCCGCCGGGCGCGTGATGTTTGCGGCGGGCTTGGAATTGCGGGGGGCGCACTATATTTAATAATAGTGAATTTTGTGTCTGTTAGGGGATAAATGTTTACTTTCGCAGATGTTTTAGGAAACCGGAAGAGGAGATGAACATACTTGAATTATCGGAGCAAGAGCTTGTCAGACTGGACAGTTTGGCGCAGTTGAGGGAGCTGGGCATCGACCCGTACCCCGCTGCGGAGTATGTCGTAACGGCTTGGAGCGACGACATTAAGGCGCAATTTACCGATCTGCCCGTTACGACCGACCCCGCGACAGGCGAGCCGGTACCCGTCCGCGCCACAGCGGAGAACAGCCGCAACGTGAGTATCGCGGGGCGCGTGATGGGTGTGCGCGTGATGGGTAAAGCGTCGTTTATGGAGTTGCAAGACAGCCGCGGGCGGGTGCAGGTATACATACAAAGAGACGAGATTTGCCCGGGCGACGACAAGGATTTATATAATGTCGTGTTCAAGAAATTGCTTGATATCGGCGACTTCGTGGGGGTGTCGGGCTTTGTATTCCGTACGAAGACGGGGGAGATAAGCGTGCATGCGAGGTCGCTGAAGGTGCTCTCGAAGTCGCTCCGGCCCTTGCCCGTAGTGAAATATAAGGACGGTGTGGCGTACGATAAGTTTGACAATCCGGAGCAACGATACAGGCAACGATACGTCGACCTCATAGTGAACGACGGAGTGAAAGCGACGTTTGTCAAACGCGCCAAAGCCATCCGCGCCATACGCCATATCCTCGACGAGGCGGGCTATACC
>JAJPZE010000039.1 GCA_021204565.1 Prevotella sp.
GCCATATTTCAGTGTGGTGCCGGAGACGTTAGATAGAGATGAAGGAGAAGGGTATAATCCTTATCTAACGTCTTCGACGTTATGTTCTCCCCACGTCTCCGCCCCCACGCTGAAGCGTGGGGCTAACCTCATGACGACGTCTCCGACGTCTAAGAATAGTTCGTCTAACTCCGCCTCACCCGTACCCCGTGCTCCCGATGAGTGCACGCCCGAATACGCCTCACCCGCGCTCCACGCTCCCGATATTAGCCGGGCATTTATCAGACCTCGAAGAGGGCGTCCTAAGCATAGCCCCACGCTTCAGCGCGGGGGGTGCGGCGCAGTCGCTATCAACGTCGAAGATGTTGAATAAGGATAAAGCACCCGCCCTCACCTTTGCACACGCGCTCTGCATCTATCCCGGCACATCTTCGAATAGAGGAATAATCGGGTGGGGGAGAGCTTGTATTTCGCCCGTCCGCCGGCATATTTTGCGTGCGGGTTATGCTTGGCGGTTGCTCCGCCTGAGGCGGGTTAAAAGCGTATTGCGGCGCTGCCGGAGAGGAGCAGGGCGTGAAGGGCGGCGTGTTCGGACGAGGGCGAAGGGAGCACTTCGTAGTCGATGCCGGCTCGGAAAGCGAGGTGTTGCTTGGGGCGCAGACTGATGTTCAGCCCGGCGAGTGCGCACGCGCCGGCGGTTGATTTGCCGTCGGTGAGGTTGCTTTTGTTGCCGGGAAAGCGGGTCAGACCGCAGAGCAGTTTCGCTCCGAGCGCCACGCGCGGGTGGAGCGGACAGGCAAAAAAGCATCCGGCTTTATACGAGAGAAAGCGCGAGGTATAGTCGGTCAGCGAGCCTCCGGCGTCGTTGTAACTGATGTCGGAGAGGCTTATTTGCCCGCCGAAGCCGACGTGGCGGGTAATGAAATATGCGCCTTCGACACCCATTGTCGCGCCGTTGGCGGAGCGTAAGCCGCGGTTTTGACCCATACGATACCTCTTCAGCGGCACGTAAAAGCCGGCGTAGGACCCGATGAAATGGGGCTTTTTGTCGTCGCTGAGGACAACTGCCGACTCCCGTTCCCAACTCTTTCGTTGGCTCGGAAAGATGAAATCGGAGAGCCAGCTCCCGAATTCCGCGCCGATTATGCCTATACCCGCCCCGACAAGAACATCGCTCAGCCAGTGCTTGTCCCGCATTATACGCATCACTCCGGTTGCCGTAGCGACGGTGTAAGCCGAGTAACCGACCCACGGGCCGTAATCTCCGTACTCCTTATACAAAAGCGTCGCCGCCATAAAAGCCCCGGCGGTGTGGACCGAGGGCATACTGTGCTTGTTGCTTCCGTCGGGGCGCTCCACGCCCGTAATGTTCTTCAGCCCGTTTGAAACAAGATTTACGGCGACGAGCGAGATGACGTTCGACGTTATGCGCTTGGGGAACATGCTCCGCCCTTTCACGCCCGCGAACGTCAATAAGTACGACACAACCATCGGAGAATATTGCAAATAATCGTCGACGGACGCACGGTAATGCGGGGTAAAGTCGTTTCGAAGCGAACGGAAATGACGGGTATGGCTCTTCACCAACAGCCCCGCGGCAATCAGCGCGCCGCCCGTATACGCCGTCTGAACCCATCTGCCGGACAATATCCGCTCAATCTTCGGGATATAAACGGCGGTGTCGCGCGGAATATCAAATGCGGTTTCGCCGGATAATTCGGGGGTTTCAACCGTGAGCGAGCTGTCGCCGAGTATTCCGACACGTATGTAGTCTTGCAGCCGGAAGAGGGCGTTTCCCGCTCCGTTTTGCGCGTCGGAGAGGAGAAGAATGGTTTGCCGGCCGTCGCGCAAACGAATGCCGGGGCACATCCCTTCGTAGTTGGCGATGTCCTTTCGCGTAAGATTGAGGCGCGTCGACCATTTCGTTTGCAAGGTCTTGACGCTGTCTTCGGGGGAGAAGAGATAGAGCCGGCAGTCGACACGATTGCCGATATTGTTCTTTGTCGTCAATACTTCGCGTTCGAGTATGAGCAGTTTGCCGTTGTCGAGAGCCAATATCCCGGGCACTCCCGCAATAATCCGCCTGTGGCGTTTGCCGGGTTCGGGCGCGTCGGTTTGATAGACGAACTGACGCGCGGGCATAAGATTCTTGTCGAAAGACTGGAGCCGGAGCCGCGCCGTAACGGGGTTCGCGGGGGTCGGGAGAGGGCCGTCGGCGCGTAAAGAATTCTCAGTACAGGTCCAGAAAAGCCCGGATTTGCCGGAGTATCCGAGCGCTTCGAAGCCGTAGTTAGGGTAGATGCTGTCGACGGAAAACGCCTCCGGCACGGCGAGCGACCTGCCCGTACGCTGCCCGTCGAGCGTGTATTCGGCAATCATCTGGTCGTCTTCGGCGGAGATAAACACCGTCGCGCTGTCCGGGAAAACGGCTATTCCCTCGGCGTCCCGTGCCGGCAGACCGCCCGCATGAAAGGCGATCAGCTCCGTCTTCTCCACACGTCCCGTCGTCTCGTTCTGCACGATACGGAACTCATAGAAGCCGTCCGCGTCTTGCTTGTCGCTAATTACGGCGTAGCGTGAGTTGCCCAACGGCGTTATGCCGCTATAGTTGCCCGGCGGTATGCCCCAAATGCCGAGCTTCTGCGGGCGCAATAACTCCACTTGTGCATATCCGCTCCCGGCGCACAACAGGGCAAGTACGGTTATGAGCAGAGTGCGCAAGAGCGGGGCGCGGAGCGCGTTCGTGGTTTTCATAACATCGCCAAAGCCTTGTTCTCCGCCGCCTCCATGAGCGCCCGACAGCCCGGTCCCTTGTCGTTTAAGCCGCAGAGATGGAGTATGCCGTGAATGATTACGCGGTGCAGCTCCTCGTCGTAAGGACGGCCGAAGAGGAGCGCGTTGCTCCTGACAGTGTCGAGCGAGATGATGATGTCGCCCGAAATGGCGCCGCCCGAAGAGTAGTCGAACGTGATTATATCGGTGAAATAATCGTGGTGAAGATACTCCCGGTTGACCTCCAATATCTTCCCGTCGGTCGTGAAAAGATATCCGACGTCGGTTATCAGCTTGCCGTACGACGCGGCCACACGGCGCAGCCATGCCGTCGTTTCCCGCCGCTTAATCTTCGGGAACGCTACTCCCTCAACGTTATACGTAATCATTATTTCGACTGTTCGCCGGCTTTTGCCCTTAATGCGGTGCTGTTTGTCTCCTCGAATTCTCTGTCGGCGCAAAACAGAAGGGTATCTATCCCGCCCCGCTCCTTGTTCCAAAGGGCTTGTTCTTGTTCGCAGACGAAGTCCTTGGCGTTGCGTACGCCCTTGATTATGCACATTGCATGGTGCCTTCGGGCGAAGTCGGCGGTCAGCCCGTCGTTCGCTTCGACGGTTACTCTCCTCTCTTCGCGGTAGATACGGCGTATCGTTTCGACGCGCTCCGCCGTTGTTTTGGCATAGTGTTTATCGGGGTTTATGCTCACGGCAATGATTATTTCGTCGAACAATTCCAACGCCCGCGCCACGATATTTGCGTGCCCGGCGTGAAAAGGATCGAAGCTCCCGGCGAACACCGCCTTACGCGAAGAGGGTCGGCTCATTAGGATTGATGTTGTGTGCGCTTCGCCCGAAATGCTTAAAAGCCAGCTCCGTAGCCACTCTGCCCCGTGATGTCCGTTTGATGAACCCCTCCATAATCAGGAATGGCTCGTACACCTCCTCTATCGTGCCGCTATCTTCACCGATGGCTGTGGCTATTGTAGAGATGCCGACTGGTCCGCCGGAGAACTTGTCGATAATACAAAGCAGGATCTTATTATCTATCTCGTCCAAACCGTAACTGTCGATATTGAGCGCCGTGAGCGCCATGTTGGCGATATTAAAGTCAATTCGCCCGTCGCCTTTAACTTGCGCGAAGTCCCGCACGCGCCGGAGTAAGGCGTTGGCTATACGCGGCGTACCCCTCGAGCGGCGGCTGATTTCGCCCGCCGCCTCGTCCGTTATCGCCACGCGCATTATCTTTGCCGAGCGGTGAACAATGGTTTTCAACGTCTCCGGGTCGTAATATTCAAGGTGCATATTTATCCCGAAACGCGCGCGCAGAGGGGCGGTCAGCATGCCGCTCCGCGTAGTTGCACCGACGAGCGTGAACGGGTTAAGGTCGATCTGAATGCTCCTCGCCGAAGGCCCCTTATCAATCATAATGTCGATACGATAATCCTCCATAGCGGAGTAGAGGTACTCTTCGACGACGGGATTCAAACGGTGAATCTCGTCAATAAATAAGACATCATTAGTCTCGAGCGAAGTTAATATGCCCGCTAAGTCCCCCGGCTTGTCGAGCACGGGTCCGCTCGTGATTTTCAATCCCACACCTAATTCATTGGCGATTATCGCCGCAAGGGTCGTCTTGCCCAAGCCCGGAGGCCCGTGGAGCAGTGTATGGTCGAGCGGTTCGCCCCGGTATTTCGCCGCCTCGACAAAGATACGCAGATTGCTGACCAACTGCCGCTGACCGCTGAAATCGTCGAAGGTCAGCGGTCGGAGCGCCGTCTCGAACTCCTTTTCCGCAGTGTTGCGGGAGCTGTGTATATTGAAATCGTCGTTCATTTATATGATTAATTCGCGTTATAACCGCCGCTCACGCCTCTCCCGGCGGTACGAACACTCCGGGCAAAGCCCTTTTATGACGTAGTTGATCCCCTGAAGAACGAAGCCGGCGGGCAAGCTCACGCCAGGCGCGTGTATATCTCTCAGGCAGAACGTACGCAGGCACTCCGTGCAACAGAAGTGGATATGCCCGTCGCGGAACACATCTTCGCCGGTATCGTCGCTTAGCGCGTACTTCATCGCACCCGTGCCGTCGTCTGCCGCGTGGATAAGTTCGTGAGCGAGAAAGATGGCGAGAGTGCGCGAAATAGTTGACTTATCGACCGTCGGCAGACAACGTTCCAGCTCCGGCAACGACACCATTTGGCCCCCGCGAAAGAACTCCCGGAGCACCAAGAGCCGCGTCGACGTCGGCTTTATACCCTTCTCGGCGAGCCTGTCGGCGTAATATGTCTCGTCCGTAATCACTCCTTTTCCTCTTCTTCCAGTATCGCCACGGCGCGTTCGACCGCTTTGCTCGCAGTGTTCAAAATGCGGAAATACGCCGTCATATCCCATAAGTCGCGCGCCGCGAGAGCCTTTAACTGGAGCGAAAGCATCGGGATTGTCGCCTGCTGTTCGTCGGCGTCCCGCGGCTTGATACCCATCGTATCCGCCTCTTCGAAGATACCTCTGACGACGCTTTCCGGCGTCTCGAAACGCGCGATAAAGTCGTCCGCGCCCGCATACTCCGCCTTTAATGCCTTGCGATTGCCGTCAACATAACGCAACGAAGCGCCGATAACGAGACCCCGCGCGGCAAGTTGGCGATGATAATATGTCAACTGAGCCGTGTCCAACGGTACGAACTCGTCGGGCATAATCCCCCCGCCGCCATACACCGGACGCCCCCGACGCAACGTTGTATATAAGAGCGAGTCCGCAAAATTAATACTGTCGGCAGAGTATAACTCCCCCCGACGGAGCCTGTTCTCCAAGTCCATCCCGTAGTCCTCCGCATCTCCTTTCTCGTACGGCTTCTGTATACACCGCCCCGAAGGCGTGTAATAATGCGACACCGTAAGGCGAAGCATCGAGCCGTCGCCAAACTCAATCGGCTTCTGAACCAAGCCCTTGCCGAACGTCCGCCTGCCGATAATCACACCTCTGTCCTCGTCCTGTATCGCCCCCGATAATATCTCTGCCGCCGAAGCCGTGTATTCATTCACTAATACAGCCACCCGACCGTCTAACAGCTTGCCCCGTCCGTCGGCGCGAAACTCCTGACGCGGGCTTCTCCGACCCTCGGTATAGACAATCAAATCATTATTTTGCAGGAACTCGTTCGCAATCTTTACCGCGCTTTGAAGGTATCCCCCGCCGTTCTCCTGCAAATCAATCACCAAGTCCCGCATACCCCGAAACCTCAATGAATCTACGCTCCGGATAAACTCGTCGTATGTTGTCATCCCGAAGCTCCCTATCCTTATGTATCCGATTTGCGGGGTTAACATATACGCCGCGTCAACTGTCGTAACCGGTATCCTGTCCCGCTTCACGTCGAAAACCAACTCCCCGGCTATCCCGCGGCGGACTATGCCCAAGCGCGCCGTCGTTCCTTTCTTCCCGCGAAGACGCCTCATAATCTCCTCGCGGCGCATCTTCACCCCCGCTATCGTGGTGTCGTTCACGCTCACTATACGGTCGCCCGCGAGTATGCCCGCCTTTTCCGAGGGGCCTCCGGCAACCGTTTGTATGACAAGAAGTGTGTCCCCGGACATGTTGAACTCAACTCCGATACCCTCAAACGACCCTTCGAGCGGCTCCGTAAGGCTCTCCGTCTCTTTCGCAGTCGTATAAGACGAGTGCGGATCCAACCCCCGAAGCATCCCGCGAATAGCGTCCTCGACCAACTTGTCCTCATCTACCGTGTCGACATATAGGTTGTTTATCGCCCCCTCAGCCATTTGCAACTTGCGTATGACATTAGTGTTGAACGTCAGTCGCTGCGCCCGGAGACCGGCAAAACCCCACATCAACAAAATTATAACGACAACAACTCTGCGCACGTCCTCGACACTCTCTTTCATACCTCTTCCTCTATCACGTCCTCCTCTACAACCAAGTTCTCGATGATGAACCGTTGACGCTCCGGAGTGTTCCGGCCCATGTAAAACGACAGCAGTTTCTCTACTTGGTCCGTCTTGTGGAGCGTTACCTGCTCAAGACGGATGTCCGCTCCGATGAAGCCGGAAAACTCCTCAGGCGAAATCTCGCCCAAACCCTTGAAGCGCGTAATCTCAGCATCGGGAGCCAGCGCACGTATCGCCTCCTGACGCTCCTCTTCGCTATAACAGTATCGCGTAATAAAATCCTTAGCCTGTTCGCCCCGCTCCGCCAGCTTTGCATCTTCCGTCGCGATGACTTTCTTGTCCTTTATCTTCGCCCGCCGGTTACGCACGCGGAACAGCGGAGTTTGCAACACGTACACGTGCCCCTTCTTTATCAGCTCCGGAAAGAATTGGAGAAAGAACGTGATGGCCAACAAACGGATATGCATCCCGTCAACATCGGCATCCGTTGCAATTATAACCTTGTTATAGCGAAGCCCGTCCAAGCCCTCTTCGATGTCGAGTGCGGCTTGCAACAAATTGAACTCCTCGTTCTCGTAAACTACCCGCCGGGTCAGACCGAACGAATTTAACGGCTTGCCCCGAAGCGAAAATACCGCTTGCGTGTTTACGTCCCTGCTCTTCGTAATCGAACCCGACGCCGAGTCGCCCTCCGTGATGAAGATGCTCGATTCCTCCTTTAACGGGTTCTTTACGTCGGAGTAATGTATCCGGCAATCACGCAACTTGCGGTTGTGCATGTCCGCTTTCTTCGCCCGCTCGCGCGCCAGCTTCGTTACGCCCGCTATCGCCTTGCGCTCCCGTTCGCTCTCTTTTATCTTTGTCTCTATCGCCTCGGCCGTCGCCGGATGTTTGTAGAGATAATTGTCAACCTCGCGTTTGACAAAGTCGCTTACGAACTTATTTATCCCTTCACCGCCGGGACTCATTGTCAAGCTCCCGAGTTTTATCTTCGTTTGGCTCTCAAATATCGGCTCTTCGACGTTGATCGCTATCGCCGCGACCATACCGTGACGTATGTCTGCGGGTTCGTAACGGTTGAAATGTTCTTTGATCGTGCGGGCTATGTGCTCCTTGAAAGCGCTCTGATGAGTGCCCCCTTGCGTGGTCGATTGTCCGTTTACAAAGGAGTGATACTCCTCTCCGTATTGGTTTGTGTGCGTAAATGCAATCTCAATATCTTCGCCCTTCAGATGCACAATCGGATATAATGTCTCGGTTGTCATAGTGTCGCGCAGAAGATCTTCCAAGCCGTTACGCGATACAATCTTTTGTCCGTTGAAAGTTATGGTTAGCCCGGAGTTGAGGTAAGTGTAGTTCCTCAGCATTGTCTCCACTATTTCCTCTCTGTATGCATAGCCTCGAAACAAGCTCTCGTCCGGCTCGAAAGATATGTACGTGCCCGTCTTTTCCGCCGGCGCGTCTTCTGTTCTGTCCTCCTTTAGAGCGCCCTTTTCGAATACAAGGCAGCGCATTTGCCCGTCTCTGAACGACCTTACTTCGAAGCGCGAGCTGAGAAAGTTCACCGCTTTAATACCTACGCCGTTCATCCCCACCGACTTCTTGAATGCCTTTGAATCGTACTTACCCCCGGTGTTCAGACGGCTCACCGCTTCGACTAACTTGCCCTGCGGGATGCCCCGACCGTAGTCCCGAACCCCCACGCGCCTGTCCCCGTCAATCGTAACCTCAATCCGCCGACCCGCTTTCATACGAAATTCGTCAATCGAATTGTCGATCGTCTCTTTCAAAAGTACATATATGCCGTCCTCCGGGAGAGTTCCGTCGCCCAGACGACCTATGTACATCCCCGGACGCATGCGGATATGCTCCACGTCGGAAAGCGTGCGGATGTTCTTTTCGCTATACTCCGCCCCGACCTCTGTCCCCCCCATAATCGTTTCTCTCTCTTGTGGGTCAGACATCGCTCTTAATCGCCTTCTTATAACACCGTCTTCTGGCGCCTGCGGCTATATAATGATGATGGATATAGTGCTCAAGACCGCTCCGGTGTTTCTGCATCTTATAGTTTGTCTCCATCACTTTATCGCCTTCTTATAACAGCGTCTTCTCTTGTGGATATAGTGCTCAAGCCCGCTCCATTGGCTTTGCACTTTATAGTTTGTCTCCATCTCTACTTGCGTCTCGCCCCACTCCCAACCGTACTTTATATACCTCGGGATAAGATCCGCGAAGAGCAAGGCGTTAGCTCCTTTCCGTCGATAGTCGGGATGTATGCCGACAAGAAGGCAGTCGACAATCTTCGTCTTATGAAATCTTATTGCCCTTACGACGTGCCACCACCCGAAAGGAAGCAAGCGCCCGCGACGGCATTTCTGCAGTGCACGGGTCAACGAGGGGATGGAAACGCCGATGCCGACTAACTTATTGTCCGCCGTAGTGTCTTCTATGAGCGTGATGATGTTATAGTCTACGAATGTCAGATACATATTCACGTATTGCTCTATCTGACGGTCCGTCAGCTCGCTGTAGCCGTAAAGGTCTTTGTAACATTCGTTGATAAGCGCGAATACCCTCTTGCCGTAACCCTCCTCGAACACTTCCCGGCGCGACGTAAGTTTCTTTACACGCAGCCCGTAACGCTTCTCTATCGTCTCGGCAATCGTAGCGTATTTCTTCGGCACGCCGTCGGGCACGATTAGCTTCACCTCTATGTAATCGTTGTCTTTCTCCCACCCCCCAAGACGATCCATATGCTCGGGATAATAGGGATAATTATAGCTCGTAGCCATCGTGCCGAGCTCTTCGAAGCCTGAAACAAGCATGCCCTCGGGATCCATATCCGTGAACCCTAACGGACCGGTTATCTGGGTCATCCCCCGCTCCTTGCCCCATTCCTCAACCGCCGTCAACAACGCACGCGACACCTCTATGTCGTCGATAAAATCAATCCACCCGAAGCGAACGTCCTTCCTGCCCCATCGCTCGTTTGCCTTATGATTGATGATTGCAGCCACGCGACCCGCTATTTGTCCGTCCTTATACGCTATAAAATAATCCGCTTCGCAAAAGTCGAACGCCGCGTTCTTATCTTTCCGAAGAGTGTTCATCTCGTCGATAAACAGATTTGGAGCATCATACGGATTGCCCTCATAAAGGTCGTAATGCACATCGATAAACCGACCCAAATCCCTCTTTGTCTTTACTTTGCGGATCTCTATCATACGCTTCTTTTGCACTTGTCCCTCTACTACAAGCGTGCAAAGTAAATGATTTTTGTCCTTAAATACAAATGTTTATGTAATAAAAGATTATAACGTCCGAGCCGCCCGCCGCGCCGGTCAGGATACGGTTTACATTACGCTCCGCCGAATGCCGAACATCCGTTCAATCGCGCTCTTGCATTCCTCCATAAGGCGCGTCGGCGTGCTTGTCGCCCCGCAGATACCTACTGTTGCCGCCCCGCGAAGCACGTCGGGGTCAATCTCGCTCGCACTTTCGACGAGGTATGAGGCGGGGTTTGCGTCCCGGCACCGCCTGTAAAGGACTTCCCCGTTGGAAGATTTCCCCCCGCATACGAATATAATTACGTCGTGAGAAGCGGCGAAGAGCCGTATCTTTTCGATGCGGTTAGCCACTTGCCGGCATACCGTATTCGAATAACGGAACACCGCTCCGCGCGCAATCCGTCTCGAGCAATAGTCGATGATTCGGCGGTATTCGTCTTCCGACGACGTAGTTTGTGAATAGAGATATATGTCCCGGTCATAGTCGAGACGCGACGTATCTTCCAACTGCTCCACAACTATCGCCCTCCCGTCCGTCTGACCGACGAGCCCCAACACTTCTGCGTGCCCTTTCTTTCCGAATATAACTATCTGGGCTTCGGGGCAGCGGACGTATTGCGCGCGGATACGCCGCTGAAGGGCTAACACTACGGGGCACGTCGCGTCGACTAACTCTATGTTGTTCCGCTCCGCCGTTTCGTACGTCTCGGGAGGCTCCCCGTGCGCCCGCAGAAGTACGCGCGTATCGTGGAGAAGAACAAGCTCGTCGTGGTTGATAGTTATCAATCCTTTTTGCGCGAGCCGGCGTACTTCCGGCCCGTTGTGCACTATATCGCCCAGACAATATAATGTCCTTCCCCCGAAGAGTTGCTCTTCCGCCTTGCGTATCGCGGCGGTTACGCCGAAACAAAAGCCGGAGTTGGCGTCAATCTCAACAATCATAGCGCTTCGTTTATATCGACGTCGACAGTTATCTTCGGGCGCTCGGGGTCGTTCGTTATAAGCACTATGCGAGGCATCCGGCGCGCATTCTTCAGCTCTTTCGCTTTGATTTTAATTTTCAATTTGGCTGTTTCTCCGGGCTCTAACCGGCGCCGGGAGAGGCTCACAACCAAGCCCTCCGCCATCATACGCATACTGTAGATTTCGAGCGTGCTACGTCCGGCGTTTCGTATATCTACCGTTGCGGTCCGCTTCTTGCCGCCTTTGACAGGCAGATTGACCCGCTCCGCCGACGTCTCCGCTATCGGCGCGTTCTGACGTTCGTCTGAACTCAGCTCCTTTGCGGGGGGCAGAAGGGTTATCCCGACCGTTATCTCTTTATCCGCCGACACACGTTCGCCGAGATTTGCGGCGAGGTAAACATACGTGCGACGGTATCCGAAGTCGCGCAAGGACTGCGTGTCGAGCGTCAGCGAAACGACGGCGCTTCGCCCCGGAGCCAACTTCGCGGGCGATATTTCCGCCTTTATATACGCGGGCAAATGGAGTATTTGAGGGTTCACTACCGTGCTTGTCGGGTTGTAGATATGAAACTTTTGCGTCAGCACTTCCCCCTTCCTCACGTCGTCGAAATCAACGGCATTGCAGTCGGCGCTTAGCTCGCCCAAGCGGAACGGATAGCGATTGATGTCGTCGTCCGGCTCTTCAACCACTATCCCCCTCATCTCCAGCCTCGCCGGAGTCGGGTCGCCGGCGGCATACACCTCTATTATCTTGTCGAAATGACCCATCTGGCGTGCGTCGTAAGTTACGCTGACGGTGAATGTCTCCCCTGCCGCGACGGGGCGCGAGGGATAGTCCGCCACGCTGCAAGCGCAACCCGTGTCAACCCTCTCAATCGTTAACGGCCGACGCGAGCCGTTCTTCAATACGAACGTTGCCGTGGCCGCGCGCAGGTACTCCACTTGTCCGAGGTCAATAACCGCATTGTCCGTCTTTATCCGTTGCGCATTACATATCCCGCAGGAGAGGAGCAACACGGCAAGGAGAAATATCGTTTTATATGTCTTCATAATTACTTCACCTCTAACGTATACGACGCTTCGCGCCCCTGATACTCCGGGGCGTAGGCGCACGCGACCGTAGCTATCCCCGAGCGGTAGCTCCCCTCGCGGTCGACGTAATATTCGGTTTCAACGACGTGCTTGCCCTTCGGCAACTTGTCAAACGAGACGACTGTCTTCGTGTCAAGGCAGCGGACGTAACCCCCGGAGCTATATCCGGAGAGTTGGTTTGCCGGCTCAAGGCACGCCGGACGATTGTCGGTAATCTCTACGAAGTCGAGGTCGCGCGCCGAGACAACCGTGATGCGAACCCGTACCCGCTGACCTGCCGTCGGGTAATCGCTTAGCTCACCCCCCTCGGCATCGAGTATCTCGCGCCGTATCGACAGCGCTTCTCCGTCGCTTCTTATGTCTTCGAGCGGCTGGGAATAGTTGATCTTAACCGCTCCCCACGACGTGTTCGCAGTCGTTTTCGTTGCCTTAAACTCGCCGAAACGTCCCGTCAGAGTCCGGCTGAACTTTGCCGAGCCCGTCCGCTGTCCGTCGTTCTTTATCTCTTTTCCGTCTAAGAAGAGACGTGTCGGGGTGCCAAGCCGCTCCGGGTTCGATGCCGCCTCGAGCGCGCCAAAGGCAAAGCCCTGACAGCCGTCGAAAAAAGCATACACCGCCTCGGCGCTGTTCACGGGAGTATCCCAGACTTGGGTTCTCTTCTCCCCGAGCAGCCATTGTTGCAAGCCGCCGATTAGCTCCGTCGAGTCGGGAGCAAGCGTTTGAAACGCTTCAATCGCCGCAACTTGCGTCGGTATCTTATAGTCGCGCCAAGAGTAACGTGCCTTCGACGTGGGGAAATAACTGCCCGACGTTTCGTCCGTCGTTATGTATTGACGAACGCTTTCCAAGAGTAACGCCGCCTCGCCCGTATCTGTCAGCTCGGGGTGAGCGGAGAAGATGTACGCCATACGCGCCTTCCCGTAAATGGTTAAATCCCGCGAATGACCTTTAAGACATCGGAGCAAGTAACGCGCGTTGTCCTTCGCCGTGCCCGTCAAGGTTCGTGCAAACGAGTGAGAAGCTTGCTTCTCCCGACGAGTGCAGCCGGAGCTCGGCGAAGCCAAGGTGTCGCCGATGAGTGTCTGAGCGTAGAGATAGTGCATTGTCTCCTCCGACGGCATCGTCTCTAAGCTGTCTTTCTCCGCTCGCCGCATTGCATTCACATCGTCCGCAACCCGAGAGTCGAGATACTCCATCGTACGCTCCAACACCGCCTCGTCCGTCATCGGCAGATGAGTGTGCTTGCCCCGCGCGAGCGTTTCGGCAACGAATAGCGAGACGTAATCGGAGGGCGGCATCCCTTTGTACCAAGAGAACGAGCCGTCCGCGTTTTGTAACGATTTTAATTGAACCGCTATCCTGTCCGCCGATACCGTTTGTTCGTGACCGGCTAATGTGCCCTCCGGCAGTTGTTCCGTTATCTTCTCGGTCAGTCTCGCGGCATATAGCGCGGCGGCTAAGGATATGGCGTTGTCGTCGTCCGGAGTGCTTACGACGGGCAGGGCGTCTAAAAGCAGCCACGCCGGATTGTCGGTATACTCCGCCGTGAGCGTCTCGTTTGTCGCCCCTTCGCCGTAAAGCGGAGCGAGGTCAATTGTCTTTTCGCCCGGCGCTGTCTGCGTGAACGCGCGGGTGGAGACCACATCCGCCGAAGCGGATAATACCGGCAGGAGGTTCTGCTCCCCGTCCGATAGCCCGTCCGTCTCCGCTTTTACGACGCACGTATACACATTCGCCGCGAGGTCGGAGGGCAAAAAGAACGTAACCGAAGCGTTGCTCTCCGCCTTTACGACGCACGCCGCCGACGCCTCGAAGACGCTCGCGTCCGCCGCCGGATCTATGAGCGTGACCGTCGCTCTGACGTCGCACGTCTCGCCCGACGTATTCGTAACGACCGCTGAAAGTTGCGCCTCGTCCCCCTCGCGAATAAAGCGCGGCATATTCGGCTGTATCGTAAGCGTCTTTTGAGCTGACAACTCGCGTTGCAGAGCTCCCGTATTCATCTCCTTGTCGTGCGCAAGAGAGAGAACGCGCCATGTCGTCAAACTCTCCGGGAGAGTAAATTTTATCTTCGCCGACCCGCTCTTGTCCGTCGTTATTTGAGGCATAAAGAACGCCGTCTCCTCAAGATTCTCGCGAATGGAGACGCTCTCCGGGGCAAATGTCTCTTCGCTGTCGTCCGCCTCGCCGCCGCTATATAACGCCGTCTCAATCCCTCTGCTCCGAGCCGATAGCGGTGTCGAAGCAAAATCGTAACCGTAAAGCACGCTCTCCGTAAAGGCGGGCAAATCGAAGCGCCAGAAGAGCAGAGCGGGCACGGAAGAGTAGCGGATACCCTGCTCGCCGTAGAGATGTTTCGCTCCGCGATTATATGCCGCGCCCTGATAAACAACCGGCGCCGTATAATATGGCGTGTGGTTCAGTTGCCAACTATGCGGGTAAATGGCGTCCAAAGACTTATCGTACATCACAGCCATTATCTGCGCACGTGCCGGACGGCCGTCGCTCCGGCTGACCGTAAACGTCCATTCCTCCGGCTCGCCGGGCACAAGACGGTCGCGGAAAGTATTCAATTCGATGTTCAAGCTGCAATCTTTAACCGGGCGCGAAAGACTCTCGGAGAAGGTGTATAGCCCGCCGCCGCAAACCCACGAGTAACGTATCGCCACGCCGTCGCCCCACTCCTCTTTATATTCAACCTTTCTCAAGCGGAGCTCGTTATTAATTGTAACACGCCCCGACTCAAGCACTGAATCTGCCGTAAGAACGGTGAAGAAGACCGTCTGCCCCGTACGGTTCGACCCGAACTGTATGTACTCCGCTTCGCCCGCCTTCATCTGATAGCGCGATTGCCCCCCGCAAGTCGAATAATACCAAGCCGCGGTATCGACGGGAACGGACGTGTCGTCTAATGAGAAGACAATGAATTTCGTCTCCAAAGTGTCGCTCGCGCAAGTCGCTTTAAGAGTATGAAGACCGGAGAAGAGACCGTTCAGTGTCAGCTCTGCCGGCGTATTGGTCGGAACGGAGACGGCTTCGCCGCCGTCAATGGCGTAGCTGACTGTCTCGTCGAGTTTGTCTCCCGCGCTGTTGGTATAGATGAACGAGAAGGCTTCTGCCCGCTCCCGGCATTGCCGCTCCTCAAATCCGTCGAGACCGAAGTACGTCGCACGGTCGCTGATAAGGTAGCTGCTCTGTGCCGCGTGCGTCTCTCCCGACGCGCTTGTCGCCTCTACGGAGAGGACGACACGTGCGAAACGGCTGCCCTTCTTCGTACCCGGCGGGAAACATACGGGCACCTTTACCGTGAACACTCCGTCGGAGGCAGTGGTCGTAACGCCGCTTCCCGTCTCGCTTCCGCTCCGCTCCGACACTCTCCACCAATAGCTCTCTTCCGTTCGAACCTTATATCTGACCGTCGCATTCCCCACCGGCACGCCGCTGTAAGCCGTCGTCCTGCCCGAGACGAGGATAGTGTCCCCGTCCTTATACGGCTTGTCGAGAGGGTCAATATCTACGGTGAAGGTCGGACGTTTGTATTCTTCGACGCGAAACGAAACGCTGTTCGACGTGCCCGCCGCCATGCTCGTTTTCAATCGGAAATATCCCGTCGGCGCGTCGGACGGCAACGCAAGCTCCGCCGCGGCTACGCCCCACTCGTCCGTAACCACTGCCTGAGAGCCGTACTCCTTCCCTTTCGCGTCGGTCAGGACAAACGTTACGTCCGCGCCGCCTCTAACCTCCCAATGCTCCTGATCGTACGCCGTATACGCCAAGACCGACGCCTTAACCGTCTGTCCGGGGCGATATACCGAGCGGTCGGTATATGTCTTGAGCACCGTCCGAAGAGTTTCCTCTTTCTTCGAAGACGCAAGATAGGTTCTGCGGCTTATGCTCTGCCAGGGAAATGCCTTATCGTCGGCAGTGGTCAACCGGTACTCTGCCGGGGGAAGAGTCGACGAGTAAACTATCTCGCCGTCGCTTTCCGTCCTCAGCGTCCGCTCGTCTTCAACCCGACGGCCGTCTTTCCAATCGCGGAATTTAATATGTATATCCGCGCCCGGCAAAGGCGCGCCCGTCGTCGCATCTACGGCTATAAGACGCATCCGCCCCTCTGTCAGACCCATATCGATTAGCCGCAGGTTAGTGATATTGAGCATCACGCGCTCCGTCGGCACACCGCTGCCCTCGGCGGAGAACTCTACAAGATAAACACCGACAGGCAGCGGGGCAATCGTCAGCGTATCCCGTATCTCCCTATACTCCGGCAAACCGTACCAGACACGCCTGTCCGTGGCGACGGGCTTCTCCGATTTCTTCAGGCTCAAAGCTTTGTAATCGTCGGCGTTGTTCGGGTCGTAAGTCTCGTCGCCGTTGATGTCTACGCGATACACATTCATCGTCAGGCTTTGCAAATTGATAACCGACGTAACGTCGACCGTTATCTCGCGACCCGGTATAGCCACGGTCCGGTCAATAGAGACATGAAACGACGGCAGGGTAATCCGCCGCCGGGCGTTCTTCAAAACAGCCATCCGCTCCCAGCCGGGCCAACGTATGAGGGCATAATCGATAAACTCCACCTTCTCGCGGGCAGACACGTCGGGAGACGCATCCATAACGTTGAAATGCTCTATCGCAACCTCGCCCGCCGCGTCGAGGTCGGAATACTCGTGTATGAGCGAATCCAACCGCGCGAGATACGTCGACTTTTTCGGCTCTTCATATCCCGGACGCTCGCTCCTGAGCTTATATAATGACGCCAAGCACGCCGCCGCACGATTGCCCGCCGCAGTGTAATAATCCGTCATAACCTGATAATCCTCCGCCTCAAACGCTATCAGATGGAGCAAATCCGAGCCGAAGATGAGCGACGTATTCCCCTCTACGGCTAAGGGCGAAAAGGTCTTTGCCCGCGTGCGAGCCAACAGCGCGGGGTCGGCGAGCGCCTTTGCAAAGTATTCTTTCGCCGTCTGTTGCCGCTCTTCATCCGGCATATCGAGACCGGCGAAGCCCGTTCGGCAGATGCTCCCGAGCGTGGCGAACCACACCGCGCGCAACGCTTTGTCCTCCGCCGCCTCCGCTTCGGCGGCGTAACGGACCACGAGCGGGGCAAGCGAATCCGGCTCTACCTCCCCCTTTATGCTAATGTCGGGCAGCGACGCTTTCAGCAAATGACCGGAATCCTAGGCA
>JAJPZE010000127.1 GCA_021204565.1 Prevotella sp.
TATCGTCTTCGGCGGCAGCGTCAGATTTGTTTAAGTGACTTGTAATACGTATTGTATTTTGCCGTGAATGATTGCCAGAAACGGCTGCCCCCCGTATTCTTTTTCGTCGAACAGGAACACACAACAACAACGGCCGCCCCTATCCAAAGACATAATCTAAACGCGCTCCCGAGCCTCATCCGCTCTCTTTATCAGAATAACGTAAAGCTATGATTATTATTGCCCTCGCCGTTATCCGCCGCAAAGCAGGATATACTCGTCTTTCAACCCGTCGGGCATATTAACCCCACGCAAACACAAGCTCCTGCTCCACGCCCTAAGCTCTCCGGGCTTGATTGTTTCCATTATTTCGCGGAACAGCTCCGTCTCTTCGTCCGTATATTCACCGCCGCTCTTGCCGCGGAACGAGTCTAACTCTTCGTCGTCGAAATACTCAGGAGCGCCGGTCGCCGCCTCTATTAAACATTCCCGCTCGCATTTGGAATTAGCTCCCCCGCAAGAAGAACAATCGCCCCCATAGGTTATAGGCGTATCCTTGTCTAAAAGTAGCGATACGCCGGCGGCAACAGTGCCTAATACAACTAATGCAACTATTAATATCCACATAATTTTCCCACTCGCAAATGTAATGCTTTTCCGTTAATGCACCCTCGCGGAAATAGGAAAGAATAATGCCCGAACGGGAAAAATACCGGGTTATGAGTACAGGTTACGCCTCGTCAATCACAAACGATAACTGCCGCAGATGTTCCCAAAAATCAGGGTACGACTTGCTAACCACTTCCGGACGTACAATACGTATGCCATCCATCCGCAATGCAAGAGGAGCGAACGACATCGCCATCCTATGATCTTCATATGTATCAATCGGCTCCATCGTCGGCGTTGTCCGCTCCCCGTCCCAAACAAGGCGGCCCTCGCCGTCGTCATAAAGCACAAAGCCCAGCTTCCTCATCTCCGCCTTAAGCGCAATTATGCGGTCGGTCTCCTTTATCCGAAGTGTAGACAAGCCCGAGAACTCAAACGGTATGCCCAAACCGCAACAAGTACACACCACGGTCTGTACTAAATCGGGGCAGTGCCGAAAGTCGAACACTAACCGGCTCACCACCATCCCGCCGCCACGCAAACTAACTTCTGTCGGCACTTTCTTCGTTTTATCTTTGAACGATGTTCGAACCCCGAGAAGCGAAAAGATGTATTTAACAATAGTGTCTCCTTGCGTGCTCCCGTCCGTTAACCCGTCAAGACGTATCTCCGCACCCTTGTTCTTTGCCAACGCAACCGCCTCGTACCAATACGACGCAGCCGTCCAATCGTTCTCTATAAAATAATGTCGCGGCACGTATGGAAACGCCTTAACTACGATTGTATCCACGCCTGCCCATTCCGCCGACGCACCGTAAAACTGCATCATACTCAACGTAATGTCAATATACGATCGGCTTACGACATCGCCCAAGAGGTGTATCGTCAGACCCTCCGCCATTGTCGGAGCAATCATAAGCAAAGAAGAAATGTATTGCGAGCTCACATCACCCGCCATCTCTACCGCGCCGCCCGCAATCCGCTTTCCCCGTATGCGTAAAGGCGGGAATCCCTCTCGACCAACGTATGATATATCCGCGCCAAGACGCCGAAGAGCATCCACAAGAACACCTATCGGGCGGTGACACATACGCGGAGTACCGGTCAAAACGTGTTCGCCCTCTTGTATACTGAAGTATGCGGTAAGGAAACGCATTGCCGAACCTGCCGCGCCGATGTCGACAACTGGCGGTCTATCCCGCAATGCGGCAATCATCACTTCCGTATCGTCACAACGTCCGACATTCTCCAACCCGCCCTTTTGCCCGGACAGAGCCGATATTATCAAAGCACGATTAGTAATGCTCTTCGACGCGGGAAGGTGTATAAGACCGCCTTGAAGCCGGCGTGCCGTAAGGTGATATACCATATCTTACGCGCTACGGTATTATACGCCGCCAATGAGTTTCATACCCTCCTCTACCGCTTGCATATTAAGCGGAATGAGCTTGTGGTGCCGTTCCGGCAACGATTTGAACAATGCCTTGTGAAGCCCGTCGGTACTTACAACCGGACAAACCTTTAACAACGCGCCCAACACAATCATATTAAACACCTTCGCGTTCCGCATCTCCGCCGCTTTCTCCATCGCCGCAATCGAATAACAGGTTATATCCTCGCGTGTCGGCGGATTGATAATACCGTTATTGTCATATATAAGTATTCCCCCCGCCTTCACCTTGGGCGTGAACTTATCCAACGAGGGTTGGTTGAGTACTATCGCCACGTCGTATGTGCTTAATATAGGGGAAGCAATCGGGGTATCGCTGATAATAACGGTTACGTTTGCCGTCCCCCCGCGCTGTTCCGGTCCGTATGCCGGCATCCACGTTACCTCCTTGTTCTCCATTAGTCCGCTATAAGCCAATATCTTGCCCATAGAGAGGACGCCCTGTCCTCCGAAGCCTGAAATAATAATTTCCTTTTTCATTTCCAGCCGATTATTTTATCATATCCTTGCCGGCAGGAGCGGCACCCGTCGTATCCTTAAAGTCGCCCTTAGGGTATTGGCGGAACATATTCTCCTTCATCCATTCGTTGGCTTGTTCGGGGGTCATCTTCCATCCGCTGACGCACGTCGACACTATCTCAACCAAGCATCCCCCCTTACCCGCCATATTGGCTTCAAACGCCTTGCGTATAGCTTGTTTCGCCATTCTTATAGAGGGCACGCTCTCCACGCTCTGGCGCGTAACGTAGCATGCGCCGGGCAACAATGCAGCCATTTCGGTGATGTTCATCGGATAACCGTGCAACGCCGGGTTGCGTCCGTAGGGGCAAGTAGATGTCTTCTGACCAACTAATGTCGTAGGCGCCATCTGCCCTCCGGTCATTCCGTATATGGCGTTATTAATGAATATAAGCGTCGTGTTGTCCGCCCGGTTGAGAGCGTGAAGGGTCTCCGCGGTGCCGATGCATGCGAGGTCGCCGTCGCCTTGATATGTGAAGACGAGCCGGTCGGGCATAAGGCGTTTGATGGCGCAAGCGAGTGCCGGAGCGCGTCCGTGCGCCGCTTCCTGCCAGTCAATGTCTATATAATTATATGCGAAAACGGCGCAGCCGACCGGCGAAATGCCTATTGCCTTGTCCGTCATACCCATCTCCTCTATCACCTCCGCCACGAGCTTATGCACCACGCCGTGGCTGCAACCGGGACAGTAGTGCATACGGCTGTCGTTAAGCAACGACGGTTTGCGGTATACAAGGTTCTCTTCTGATATGATGTTATTCATTGTCTTCTCCTTTCGCAATTATAGTCAATGTTTTGAGCGCGTCAACCACTTCGTTCGGCTCGGGAATTATACCTCCTGTCCGCCCGTAATGCACTATCGGGAGCGACTTGCCCAAAGCCAACTTAACGTCCGTAATCATCTGACCCGCATTCACTTCTACGACCAAGACCCCTTTCTTCCCCCGTGCCGCGAGCTCTAACTCCCGCTCGGGGAACGGCCAAAGGGTTATCGGACGGAACATCCCCACACGTATTCCCTGCTCACGCGCCTCGTCTATGGCGTTCCGCGAGATACGCGACGCGCTCCCGAACGCTACAATCAGATATTCGGCATCATCGGTCAGCGTCTCCTCCGAGCGCGTTTCTTTAAGACGTATCTCGGCATACTTGCGTTGAAGAGCGAGGTTCTTCTTCTCCATTTCTTCGGGGCGCAGCTCAAGCGAAGTTATGATATTCGGCTTCCGACCGCCTTTTCTGCCCGTTGTCGCCCAAGGGCAATCGCGCTCTATCTCCTCCATTGTGCGGCGCGGTTTCATCGGCGGGAGCACCACTTTCTCCATCATCTGACCTATCACGCCGTCGGATAAAATCATCACCGGATTGCGGTATTTGAACGCCAAATCAAACGCCAAGTCAACGAAGTCGGCCATCTCCTGCACGCTATGAGGGGCTAATACGATAACGTTGTAATCGCCGTTGCCGCCTCCGCGGGTCGCTTGGAAATAGTCGCCCTGCGAGGGTTGGATAGTGCCCAAGCCCGGTCCGCCGCGCTGCACATTCACTATCACGCCCGGCAACTCCGCACCCGCCATATACGAGATACCCTCCTGCATCAGCGCAATACCTATGCTCGAGGAACTCGTCATCACACGTTTGCCCGCGCCCGCGCCGCCGTAAAGCATATTAATACTCGCCACCTCGCTCTCCGCCTGCAC
>JAJPZE010000220.1 GCA_021204565.1 Prevotella sp.
ATTCGAGGATAAACCCTGATTCGCCGATTAGGGTGACGCATTGACGAAGTCAGGAAAAGAACGCCGTGCCGGCGTATGAAAGCTTATTCGGCTTTCGCCGCGGGCACGGCTGAAGTTTGGAACGAAAGAGCGGTAAGCGGGACTCGAACCCGTGACCCTTGGCTTGGGAAGCCAATGCTCTACCAACTGAGCTACTACCGCAAAGAGGAGCCGATAATGGGACTCGAACCCATGACCTACGCATTACGAATGCGTTGCTCTACCAACTGAGCCATATCGGCGATACGGCGGCAAAGGTAGAGTTATGCAGGGATATAACCAAATAAAACCCCAACTTTTTGCGTCTTTACGCCATTATCGCGTCGGTCGCGGCCGCCATCATCGCGTTGTATCTTCGCAGGTATTCTTCGGCGAAGATACGCTCCTTAGATTGGTCTGTTGCTCTCAAACGGGCGTACACGTCTTCGGGTGCGGGCGCTTTGAACCGGCGCGAAACGCACGAAACACGTTGGCCGGAGAGCCCCGCGAGGGCAAGTATATGGCGGATTTTGCTTGACTTATCCGAGGCGAAAATGCCGTTGAAGTGTTTCAATCCGTAATTATCGAAGCTGAAAAAGGGCACTGCGTTGTGGAGGGAAACTATTATCGGGTGCATGTTGTGCCCTACGTAACCGTCGCTATACTTAAATTATATCGCGGCATATAAATTTGCCGGTTACGCCAAATTGTTATACCTTTGAATGCGGTTTGTGTCAACCGCTTTAACAGCTTTTCCGACGCGTCGGGCGTCATTTTGCCGTGTAGTTATCTACCTGTCTTCTCTTCAAAACCCTCGCCGGATGACGTATTATTTCCGTACTCCGGAGTACGAATTTGAACGCTTTGAAAGAATAAACGATTATCTCAATCCGTATGGATTTGCACTTTAACAGCCTGCTCAATACAGGCGCGAAGAGGTTGCGGACGGGGGACGTAACCCGTTGCCCCTCGGTTATAATATCAAGCGGGTGCTTGACAAATTCACAATTACATAACCGCAAGGTCTCTTCGCCCTTATCAGTCAGCGCGATAACGGCATTTACTCCTTTCTCGTCAGCCTGATAAGTGTTTCCCCAGAAGTCGCCTATCCTGATGTCTGCGGCGGACTGACGCTGTCTGTATTTACATTTATCGTAACATGCTTTGCCCAAGCACACGGCATTGAAGAACAAGGCGTAAAACATATCGTCTTGGATTGTAGTTTTAATCACCCCTCTTTCGCCTTTGATTGTCATATTATACGGTTTGTGCCAGCCGTTGATTTTGTTGCGCCACGACACGGTTTCAATCTTTCCTATTTGCCGGTTTATCCGCTCCATGTACATATCCCACACCCGTTTGGAAGGTATGCCGAAACAGAATATATCCGCGAGGATGAAGTTCTCTTCCTTATTTAACCGCTTAATATACCTGCGGAACGAATCTATTTGACAAGGTGTGCCGGTTATAAGATACTTCTCTTTAAGGTTAATGGAACGGAATGCGTCAATCGTATAACTCTGCACGTATTTGCTCCCTTTCATAGCTTTGAGTTCCTCTTCCGTCCGGGCGATATAATGTTCGGCACGACCTTTATCAACATTATACCTTACCCCGCAAACTTTATACCCTTGTTTTAAGAGAGCCGCCCCCAGTTCATACGCCACGCCCCCGGATGAGCATTCGCGTCGCGTCCGTTCGTTTTTGCTCCAGCCCGCATACCCCTGAACGGGTTCGCCTGATAGCGAAACGTCGGCATGCGAGTACGCGCAGACATCAATGCACACCCCGCAATCGGTGCAGTTATCGGCGTTCGCGATGCGCGGCTCATAAAACCCGGCTTCATTAAGCACTATCTCTATCACGTCGTGTTTGCAAGCTACTGCGCAGACCCCACAGCCATAACAGTCGTGTATACCTGATATATTCATCATCCAATTATAATTTCGTTGTGTTTATTTCCCGGCACAGGGATATTTACGCCATTATCGCGTCGGTCGCGGCCGCCATCATCGCGTTGTATCTTCGCAGGTATTCTTCGGCGAAGATACGCTCCTTAGATTGGTCTGTTGCTCTCAAACGGGCGTACACGTCTTCGGGTGCGGGCGCTTTGAACCGGCGCGAAACGCACGAAACACGTTGGCCGGAGAGCCCCGCGAGGGCAAGTATATGGCGGATTTTGCTTGACTTATCCGAGGCGAAAATGCCGTTGAAGTGTTTCAATCCGTAATTATCGAAGCTGAAAAAGGGCACTGCGTTGTGGAGGGAAACTATTATCGGGTGCATGTTGTGCCCTACGTAACCGTCGCTATACTTAATGAGAGCGTACCAGTCGACGGGGGAGAGGGGCAGGCGGATCTCGCGTCCGGCGTGTCCGAAGCTGTCGGCGTGCGCGAAGGGAAGCATAATGACGTCGGCTCCGTCGGTCGCTTTGGCGTGTTTTGCGAAGCGGTCGATCCAGTCTTGCGATACGGTCCGGGCGTTGATGAAGCTCATTAATACGTATTTATCGGGCAGGTTGAAGCGGCGTGCGAGCTCGTCGCGGGAGGGCACGCCGGCGCCGGTTACGTTTTGCGAGAAGGCAAAAACGGGGTCGGGCGTGATGTCCGGAGAGCACAGTCCGTGTGTGATATAGGTCATCATTTTCCGTGTCCATTCGTCGCGTACGGAGAGGTAAGCATAGTCGAGAACGCAGTTGCACATCGCCCTGCGCATATCTTTATTGAAGTATCGGTATACCGAATCCTGCGATGAAGCTGATATGACGGCGACCGGGACGGGTTGCCGCAGGCTGTTGTTCCAGTCCGCCCAGAAGGCGTTAGGGAACTCGGCGTACGACAAGACGCCGTTTACTCCGACGATTGAGCGGCAGGGGAAGACGATCCTTTCCCTAAGCGTATGACACTGGCATACGGCGTCGCTGCCGATGATTACCGCTTCGATGTTCTCCGTTTCAATCGTTCGCGCCACGTCGTTCGACGTCCGGCAGAGCGCCGTTTCTGCCCACAGGCTCCGCCTCATCCGTCTCCACAGGTCGCGTTCGGCGGCCGGAGAGGTCCGTTGATAATAGTTCTCGGCGTCTTCGGGCACCCAATTGATAACGACGGGCGTCAGGTTGCGGGCGAGCAAATATCTGTAAGTGGAGAGCAATTGCAGTGTTGCTCCGAAGTTTATGGCGTAGTGAAACGCCAGAAGACCTACCTTCATCTGCGATGTAATTTATTAACCAGGCGGACAATATATTCCTTTTCCGCCGGCGAAAGTAAACATTTATACGCAAAGAAACAATACACGACGACGTCGGCGGCGCAAGTTACCGCGAGACGGAAGAGGGATGCGGGCAAGAGAAGAGTTATGCAATAGAGCGCCGCGCCGACGCCTAAGAGCAGGAGCGCGACGGGGGCAAGGACTCTTACGGCGTACGTCTTGACCGGGAAAAGCATAAGCCGCCGGGCGAACGACAGCCGCACGCAGAGCGCAACGGCTTCGATGGCGCACGCCGTGACCAAAGCCGAAGCCGTCGGGCAGCCGTATTCGAGGAATGCGTAAGCTATCGGGAGAGTGGATAAAGTAAGCAGTCCGGTGGTTAATGTATAATATTTTATGCGCCCCGTGGATTGTATTGCGGACATCAGTCCCGACGACAATTGATAGATGACGGACAGGAGTATGATGAGGCGCGAGATGACGACCGTCCCCTCGGGAGGGGAGCCTAACCAAAGGCGGAGTATATAAGGCATCTCTATTGCGACGGGCAGAGCGACGACACCCATACAGAGCGTGGAGTACTTGCTCAGCGCGAACGCCATGCCGAACAACTTGTTGTCGTCGTGCGCGCCCCGGCTTTGCATTAGCTGCGGGTTGACGCTTTTCTGTATCGTAGACGAGAAATAGCCGAGCACGCCGTTAATTTGATTGCCTATGCCGTATGCCGCATTCACGATTGTACCGAAGAAATGGTTGAGCACGACCGCAAGTCCCTGGTTGCGGAACACTATTGCGAAGGAGGAGATAGTGTTCCAGCCGGCGAAGAAAAACATATCGCGGAAGAGGCGCGAGTTGCGCAGCGCGGCGGCGGAGAGGCGCAAATGGCGGTAGCGGACGACGACGTACAGCGATTTCATAAGGAACACCACGACCATCACCGACGCAATAGCTATGCCGTATAAGTTGAGCCGGTCGCCGGCAATATGCGCCAAACAGAGAGCCACCGACAGCTTC
>JAJPZE010000179.1 GCA_021204565.1 Prevotella sp.
TCGAGATGGTGAGCACCGGCTGCGGGCTCACATTTGAGAACACTAACGCGGCGTGTTCGAAGCTGTCGGTCATCGTTGCGGTATATTCGACGGTTTGCGCATCGGCTCCGGTTAATTCAACGAGCAGGTCGCTCTCGACCGTTGTCCAGCCTTTTACGTCCAATTCAACGTTAATCTCTCCGCCCTCGGTATCCAATTCGCGCGACGTAATCGAACCCCCCGTCTTCGATTTGCCCATTCTTAAAGCGTTGCCCGCGCAGTACACGGTGCTCACTTCGGGGAAGTTATCGTTGCCCGCCCACGCCGTTGACGAGCTGTTAGCGTCCGTGTTGTTGCCCGTTGATACGTCATCGAACGCCTCATACAGCAGATACATTTCGCTCATATCCATGCCCTTGAAATACGCGGTGATGGTTTCGCTGTCGGCATACCCGTCCCGCGAGCAATACGCCTCTATGGTTGTCTCGCCGTTCACCGTGATTGCAATCGCCGCGTTTATGCCGTACGTTGAGCCGGAAGAGGAGTTATAACCCGTTGTGTAGCTCGTTTCCGTCCAATCGCCGCCGTTGACGCGCGTATGCAGAACGGCGTACGTGTCGCCGCCCTTAACCGTAACCACCGTGCCCTCAACCACGTTCTTGGGCGCGTCCGATGTGCCGTAGTCGACGCTGAACGTCGGCTTGCGTGTCTTCATATTGTCGTTCGATGAGCCTTCGTTGGCGGTATGGTCGGCAAAATAAAACTTTTCGCCGCTCTTCGAGCCCCAAATATAATCCGCCAACTCGGGATAATCGATAAAGGGATTGCGGTTCTCCTGATATTTGCTAACATCCTCATTGCGCTGTATCTCCGCATCATCAACAGCGTCGGATGTATTCCAATCAAGGAGCATAGATACAATCCAGTCTTGCAAGGTCAACTCGGAAGCGTCGGTCATAGCGTCGGCATTGTTCGTATCCCAATCCATTTCGGGGTAACAGGTCGCCACATATAAATATATGCGGGCGAAGTCCCCTTTGTCCGCGTCCGCGGGTTCAAATACCTTTCCGTCGTATCCGTCAACACCCGAAGCCCCGACACGTACACGTCCGTTGTCGAACGACGGCGTCCCGGACACTATCCCCAACGGGTTGTTACTCTTGGCGTTGTTCGCCTTGCTCTCGCCCGGAATGACGTTATACAAGTCGCAACCCGGCCCCGAAGCTGTGCTGCTGCCCCACCACGACTTCGGCACGACGTGTTCTTTATCCATGCCCGAATAATCGTCGAAATACGTTACTACATCGGAATACATATCATATACCCGATTCTCGTCGCCCGTGTAATAATATGTATAGGGATAATACTCCCAAAGGTTGTCGTACGACAGCGTCTTGTGCACGCTGATTATCTCCTGCAATGCAGCCTTTAGCGCCGTTCCGCTCAATCCGTCCGCAGCGTCGTAATATCCGTCGGGGATAGCGGCGAATGCGTTTCCGGCGAAGAAGGCGACGGCTGCAAGAGAATAAAATAATGATTTTAATGGTCTCATAGCTTGAATTTGTTTGTTAGTTATTAATATATTTAATCCGCATTTTATCGCGGGGTTTATTCGAATCGCATCGCCTTTGCCGGCTTGATATTTGATACGATAAAGCTCGGCAGAAGCAATACGAGGGTGCACACCAAGAGCGTCGCAACATTGATGATTATAAAGAGAGGTATGTTGAAATCTACCGGCACACGGCTCACATAATAAGTCTCCGCGTCTAACTTTATTATTCCGAACACTCGCTGAACTAAAAGAATAACAATCGCCATCGCGTCTCCGATTAACAGCCCCCTGCCCGTGATGAACACGCCGAACCAGAGAAAGGTCTTCCGGATGACGGAATTGCGTGCGCCTAACGCCTTCAGAGTGCCAATCATAGCCGTGCGCTCAAGAATTATAATCAAAAGTCCCGAAACCATTGTAACGCCCGCAACGAGCGTCATTAGCGCCAGGATGACCCATACGTTCATATCTAACAGGTCGAGCCAGGCAAAGAGTTGAGGGTTGAGTTCCCTGATTGTCTGCGCCCGGAGGATGCGTCCCGCTCCGTCTCTCGTCCGGTCAACCCTCTCGCGAACGGCGTTCGCAGTGGCGTCGAGCCGCGAAAAGTCGTTGACAGACAGCTCTGCGCCCAATACGTCATCTCCTTTCCAACCGTTCAAGCGAACGGCTGTCCTTAGGTCTGTAAAGCACGTAACCTCGTCGTATTGTGTCAAATTGGTCTCGTAGATGCCCGCAATGGTGAAGCGCCGCATACGCACGCCCTCGCCGTCGAAAAAGTAGGCGAACACCCTCTGCCCCGCTTCGAGCCTCAGCTTTGACGCAATCAAACGCGATATAACTATCTTCCCCGAGCTCTCCGACGCGGAAAACGCCGGGATATAACCCTCTTTCAAATTGTTGTGAATAAAGGTCGAATCCCACTCCTGTCCCACTCCTTTGAGCGTTACACCCAAGAACTCGTCGTCCGTCTTGAGCAGTCCTTGAGCCATACAGTACCGCTGAGCCCGGCTCACTCCCTCTATACTTTCGAGCACGGAGAGGACAGAATCGTTGATTGCCGCGGGGTAATACTCCGCTGATTGTAAGGTCTGATAGTTCGCCACCTGTATATTCCCCCCGAACCCGACAACCTTATCGCGTATCGAACCTTTGAAACCCAGCACCACGCTGACCGAAATCAGCATTACCGCGATACCCGTCGCCACGCCGATAGTTGCGATTTTAACAGCCGGGCGCGAGACTTTACGTTCCTCGTTTCCCCCGCCGTAAATCCGTTTCGAGAGAAAGAAAGGCAGGTTCATCTACGTGGTTTGTTTTCGTCCCGGATACGCTTCAAGCGCCTTATACAATACAAGCAACGCGCGTTTAAGGTCGGTCGTGTTCAATACGTACGCAATGCGCACCTCGTCCGTCCCTATACCCGGCGTGGTGTAAAAGCCCGACGCGGGAGCCATCATCACCGTTGCGCCCTCGTAGGAAAACTCCTCCAAGCACCAGCGGCAGAACCTCTCGCTGTCGTCGACCGGCAGGCGGGCAACCGTATAGAATGCACCCATCGGTATCGGAGAGTATACGCCGGGTATCCTGTTCAGCCCGTCGATAAGGCATTTCCGACGCTCAACATATTCGTCATATACGTTCCTGTAATATTCCTCGTCCGCATCAAGCGACGCCTCCGCTATAATCTGACCTATAAGCGGCGGAGATAGGCGCGCCTGGCAAAACTTCATCACCGCCTTCCTCACTTCCGCGTTCTTCGTTATCAGCGCACCTATACGAATGCCGCACTCCGAGTAACGCTTCGAGACGGAGTCGATAAGGATGACATTATTCTCAATTCCCGCAAGATGACAGGCGGAGATGTAAGGGCTTCCCGTGTAGATATACTCGCGGTAAACCTCGTCGGAAAACAGGTATAAGTCGTACTTCTGCACCAGACGCCGTATCTGCTCCATCTCACGGCGCGTATACAAATACCCCGTCGGATTATTCGGATTGCATATCATTATCCCGCGAGTGCGCTCGTTTATCAACTCCTCAAACTTCTCTACTTTCGGCAGTGCGAAGCCCTCGTCTATCGTCGTCGTTACCGTCCGGATAACCGCGCCGGCGGATATTGCAAACGCCATATAGTTCGCATACGCCGGCTCGGGCACCAATATCTCGTCGCCCGGATTGAGGCAGGAGAGGAATGCGAACAGAACGGCCTCGCTCCCGCCCGACGTGATGATGATGTCGTCCGCATTTACGTTGATATTATATTTCTTATAATAGCCGACCAACTTCTCCCGGTACGACCCTATGCCCGCCGACGGCGAGTACTCCAACACCGTGCGGTCAATCTTTCGCAGAGCGTCCAAGCCCGCCGTCGGCGCGGGCAAATCGGGCTGACCGATGTTGAGATGATATACGCGAATGCCCCGCCGCTTGGCTGCGAGAGCCAGCGGAGCGAGCTTTCGTATTGGTGATTCCGGCATTTGTTGCCCGCGTATCGATATTTCCGGCATTCTCTTCCTTTGGTGTTTTTGTTGATTGATTACATTGCTCGTCTCCCGTTTGGGAGACGGTTGCAAAAATAACAAGAATAATTAAAGCGGCGCATAATTTATTGTTTTTCTCTTTGCGAAACCCGTCCTTCATACACCGCAAAAATTATAACGGCAGATACAATAATAT
>JAJPZE010000246.1 GCA_021204565.1 Prevotella sp.
ACCTGGTATCAGTTCCGTATTCCCTTAGACGACTGGGAGACGAAGAACGGGTCTATAAGCGACTTTACGTCCATTCGCTTTATGCGTATGTTTATGACCGGCTTCTCCCGGCCGATAGTGCTCCGCTTCGGCAGTCTCGACCTTGTGCGCGGCGAATGGCGGGTATACGAACAGAGCCTCGACAACGTCAGCGGCACGGGTTCGCTCGATGTCTCGGCAGTGAACATAGAGGAGAACAACGACAAGACGCCCGTCAATTATACCCTTCCCCCGGGCATACGCCGCGATACCGACCCGACGCAACCGCAGTTGGTGGAGAACAACGAGCAGGCCCTCTCCCTCACGCTTACCAATCTGTCGTCGGGGGAATCGAAGTGCGTATACCGCAACACGACGCTCGACTTGCGCCTATATAAACGGTTGCAAATGTTTATCCACGGCAACGCGCTCGAGCAGAACACCACCAACCTTACCGACGACCAGCTGACCGTCTTCCTGCGTATGGGCTCCGACTATAAGAACAACTATTACGAGTATGAAGTGCCGCTCGTTCTTACGCCGGAGGGGCATTACGACCAGTACTCTACTGCGGGGTGCAAAGCCGTTTGGCCCGAAGATAATATGATTGATATAGAGACAAGTATCTTCACCACTCTGAAAAAAGAGCGCAACAAGGCGAAGGCGCAGGGTTTGGCTTCGTATAACGCCGAATACGCCGTCTACGACAACGACAACCCGCAGAACCGTGTCGCGGTGATGGGTAACCCGTCGTTGGGAGAAGTGAAGGTGATGATTATCGGCGTCAGAAACCGCAGCGGCGATGTGAAGAGCGGCGAGGTATGGGTCAACGAGTTGCGTATGCTTGATTACGAGAACTCCGGCGGATGGGCGGCGCAAGGCAACCTCAACATACAGCTCTCCGACCTCGGGACATTCAACGCACAGGGCAAATACGTCTCCCAGGGCTTCGGCGGAATAGAGGACGGAGTGGCGGCACGAAGCGAAGACGATAACTCCACGTATACCATAACCACGCAACTTGAGCTGGGGAAGTTCTTCCCCGACAAGGCGCAAGTGTCGATACCGCTCTATTATTCAATCTCCAACGAACGCTCGAAACCCAAGTATAACCCCCTTGATACGGATATGCTCCTTAGCGACGCACTCGACGGAGCGGGCAGTAAAGCCGAGCGGGACTCCATTAAGAGCATAGCTATAACGAACACTAAGAATACAAACTTCTCTCTCTCGGGCGTGCACGTCGGCATACAAAACAAGAAACATCCGACACCTATCGACCCCGCCAACTTCACTCTCTCATACAACCGGAAGTACACATACACTACCGGCGAGACAACCGTCTACGAGAAAGAACTCTCCTGGCAAGCATTGCTCGATTACTCTTGGACGCCTGTTTATAAGTCGATAGAGCCCTGGAAAAAGTCGAAGTCAAAGTCGAAATGGATGGAGATCCTCAAGCAGTTCTCGTTCAATTATCTGCCCCAGAACATATCTTTCTCCTCAGATTTGAACCGCACTTACTACGAGCTTCAGGAGCGTGATATGGAGGCTGACGGCGGGGAACAGCTGCCCGTCTCCTTCTCCTCGCAATACCTTTGGAACAGAGACTTCTCCGTCCGTTGGGACATTATGAAGAACATTCACATCAACTTCTCCTCAGCCACGCAGGCGGAGATAGAGGAGCCGTACACCGTCGTCAACAAGGATCTTTATCCCGACGCATACACGGCTTGGAAAGACAGTATCTGGACTTCGATTAAGCATCTCGGCACGCCGCTCGACTATTCGCAGGACTTCTCCCTATCCGTAACCTCGCCGCTCGACAAACTGCCGATACTTGATTGGACGAAGTTCGACGGCTCGTATAAGTCAAACTATTCGTGGGTGCGCGGCTCGGAGCTCGAAGACGGCACGTCGCTCGGGCACACCATATCCAACAGCCGCACAATAACGCTCAACGGCACGCTTAACCTGGAGAAACTATATGCTCACGTGCCGTTCCTTAAAGCCGCAGACGACCGATTTAAGAAAGAGCCGGCAAGGGAGCAAGCCGCCGGACGGCGGGGAAAGAATAACAAGGCGGAGCAGGACGCACAGGCAAAGAAAGACAATCTGCCGACCAACAAGAAAGCATACGAACAGCAGATAACCCTGCTCCCCGACACCGTCATAACCGTCAATCACGCGCGCAAAACAAAACGTATCGTCGTTACGGCGCGCAGGGAAGACGGACGCACTTTCCCCCTCAAGTTTAAGAAGACCGACGCTAACAACATCCGTATTCTCAACACTGTCGACAGCGCAACGAACATCACGGTCCGCGTGGCGGAGAAAGAACCGCCCGACGACAAGGCTTGGTACAGGAACTTGCAGTCAGCCGCACGCTTCCTGATGATGGTGCGCTCCGTATCCGTCAGCTATCAGGACAATCAGTCGCTGTCGATGTCAGGCTTTATGCCGATGATTGGCGACGTGTTCGGTCAGAAGAAAAATGACGGTTACCTTGCGCCGGGCTTGGGCTTCGCCTTCGGGTTAGAGGGCGAGAGCTTCCTCAATAAGGCGCAGGAGCGCGGCTGGCTTCTCAACAACGACTCCGTCGCCTCGCCCGCCGCACTATCGAAGACAACCGACCTACAAATCCGCCTCTCGCTCGAGCCGTTACGTAATCTCAAAATTGACCTCAACGCCTCGCGGACAATGACCAACGCCAAGAGCATACAATATATGTACGAAGGTATGCCGACAACCTATACCGGTACGTTCACGATGACAACCATCTCCCTTCGCAGCGCCTTCGAAGGGACGGGGAACGCCACTAACGGATATCGCAGCCGGTCGTTCGAACGCTTCTGCCGCTCCTTAGACTCGTATCAGCAAAGAGTGGAGGCGCAGTATGCCGGAGCAATATACCCCGACGGCACGACACTCGCCGGACAGAAGTTCGACACCGCAAACGGCACCGTCGATAAGTACTCTTCCGACGTCCTCGTGCCCGCTTTCCTCAATGCATATACCGCCAATAACTCGTCGCTACGGCTCTTCCCGCTGCTAACGAAAGTGTTGCCCAACTGGACTATAAAGTACACCGGGCTCTCTAAATTGCCCTGGTTCAGAGATCATTTCAAAGCCATAACCCTCTCGCACGCATATAAATCGGTGTATGCCGTAGGGGCGTACAGCTCGTACTCCACCTTCGTCGAATTTATGGACGGACGCGGGTTCATCACCAACACCGTAACCGGTATGCCCACACCGTCGTCGATGTACAACATACCGACCGTATCTATAAACGAGTCGTTCGCGCCCCTGCTCGGCGTAGACGTAACGTTCCTCAACAATATGACCGCCAAACTCGAATACAAGCAGACGCGAGTGCTCTCCCTATCCGTTACGTCGGTGCAAATCAACGAGAGCGTGTCGAAAGACTGGACCGCCGGCTGGGGATATAAACTGCAAGGGCTCAACCTCTTCGGCGGGCGCAACCACCGCAAAGTGAAGACTAAGGGAAAAGCCAACACACAAGGCGGGGACGACAACAACTCACAAACGGGCAACAACAACTCGAATAAAGGCGAACTCAATCACGACCTCAACTTGCGTGTCGACCTCACCTATCGCTCCCAAGCCGCTATTTGCCGGGACATCGCCAGCATGACATCCAACGCCTCGTCCGGCAACACCGCACTCAAACTCTCCTTCTCCGCAGAGTACACCTTATCCAAGCTTATGACCATGAGTTTTTATTACGACATGCAACGAAACCAACCGCTCCTCTCCGCCTCTTCGTACCCCACAACCACACAAGACTTCGGTCTCTCCATCAAATTCTCCCTCAAACGATAAGCCGCCGCACCGCAGGCTTATAGATGATGTTAGTACGACCTTTCGAAAGGTCATACTAAGGGAAGATGTAATGGTAAACCGCCGCTTTTGCATTCTAAAAGCGCCGCTTTTACATCCTAAGAGCGGCGCTTTTACACTCTAAGAGCGCCGCTTTTACACTCTAAAACCGCCGCTTTTACATCCTAAGAGCGGCGGTTTTATATCATTTGAAGACACAAATGAGGGGACGGGAGCGGGAAGTCTGTGCGTACATTACCTTATATTTGAGGTATTTTGTGCAACCGATTGCGCAAAGAATTATGTTAAAATATGGAGAAAAACTTGGTGGGGG
>JAJPZE010000202.1 GCA_021204565.1 Prevotella sp.
TCTCTATACCGACCCCGACAATACGAATGCGTTGCCGATATCGGTTATGCCGACGGGCGGTATCTACGTTCGCGACGATTACTCGGTCAAGCAGTTCGACTTCCGCGGCACGGCACAATATAATAAGGTGTGGAACGACACCCATATAATGAACCTCTTCGCCGGTATGGAGGTGAACAACACGAGCAAGGATCAGATGTCGCACTCCGACTACGGCGTGGATTACGACAACGGACGCCTCGTTACGATTACTCCGGAGTTTTACAAGCAGGCAAAGGAGGAGGGCACCGACCTGACCACGTTCTCCCGTTCGTGGACACGTAACCTCGCGTATTTCCTTAGCGGGAGCTATTCGTATAAAGGACGTTACACCATCAACCTCACGGGCCGCTACGAGGGAACGAACAAGCTCGGACGGAGCCGGAGCGCACGTTGGCTTCCGACTTGGAACGTATCCGGAGCATGGAATGCTCACGAAGAGGATTTCTTCAAACGCCTTATGGAGAAGACCAATGAAGCGATATCGCACTTCACCGCCCGTATTTCATACTCCCTTACCGCCGACAGCGGTCCGTCGTGGGTTACGAATGCTTTGCCCGTAATCTATTCCGACAATGCTTGGCGGCCCGAAGCGGACCAGATTGAGACCGAGCTCTATTTATACGACTTGGCGAATAAAGAGCTTACATACGAGAAGAAACACGAGCTCAATATCGGTTTCGACTTCGGTTTCCTCCGCAACCGGCTCAACCTTAATATGGATATCTACTGGCGTCAGAACTACGACCTGATAGGCCAGATACAAACGCAGGGCGTAGGCGGATTTATCTCGAAGTACGCCAACGTGGCGACGATGAAGTCAAACGGCGTCGAACTTACGCTCTCCTCGACGAATATAAAGACTAAGAATTTCGATTGGACAACCGACTTTACATTCTCGTATGCAACCAATACGATAACCGATTTGAAGTCGCGTTCGGCAGTGATTGACCTCGTAACCGGCACGAGCTCGTCGTCGACGGCGTCGGGGCACTACCGTGAGGGTTATCCCGTCTCGGCACTCTTCTCCATACCCTACGTCGGCTTGAACGATGAGGGTATCCCGATGTTCATCAACGAGCAGGGCGAAGTAACCACAACCGACATCAACTTCCAAGAGTACGACAACCTCGACTTCCTCGTCTACGAGGGTCCGACAGAGGCTCCGTACACCGGCGGATTTAACAACACGCTGACGTATAAGAACTGGCGCTTGAACATCTTCTTCACGTATGCATTCGGCAATGTAGTGCGTCTCGACGATGTCTTCTCCGCGTCATATTCCGATATGTCCGCTATGCCGAAAGAGTTTAAGAACAGATGGGTGAAATCCGGAGACGAGGCATACACCGACATCCCCGCTATCGCGAGCGTGCGCCAATACAACGACAACAGCCAGCTGTCGTATGCGTACAGCGCTTACAACTACTCGACCCAGCGCGTGGCGAAAGGAAGCTTCATACGTCTTAAAGACATATCGCTGACCTACGACGTGCCTAAGTCGTTCATCAACAAGATAGGGCTTGGCTCGGCGTCATTAAAGATTGACGCGACCAACTTGTTCTTGCTCTACGCCGACAAGAAACTCAACGGGCAAGACCCCGAGTTCGTAAACTCCGGCGGCGTTGCAACCCCGCTCTCGAAGCAGTTTACGTTCACTCTCCGGTTAGGCATTTAATACGTAACGCCGAGTGTTGACAAGTAAATAATGAAACGTAATTCAGACCGAAATGAAATACTTTAATCATATTGCACTGACATTCATTCTCTTGCTCGGATTGGCTTCTTGTACGGACAGTTATCTCGACAAACAGCCGGACGAGCGGGTCGAAATAGATACCGAAGACAAGGTGGTTATGCTCTTAACCAGCGCATATCCGAGCGGTAACTGGGGCGAGATAGCGGAGCTATCGTCGGATAATATGATAGATAACAACGCCCCGCACTACCCCCACAACCCCGACGCAAAGCAGGTATTAGTACACTATAACCTCTCGTCGGCAGAGCGTATAGACGACGAGATATTCCGCTTCGACCCGGGCAAATCATCCACGTCGACCGACTCCCCGACGCTTATCTGGGAGGGGTGTTACAACGGTATAGCCACAGCCAACCTCGCCCTCGAGTCGATTGACAAGCTCGTCGACGAGGCGGGAGGCGTGATGTCAGCCAAGCTCAAGGCGGCGCGTGCCGAGGCATTGCTCATCCGCGCATATTGTCATTTTATCCTCGTTAATATGTTCTCGCAGGCATATAAGAACGACGAAGCAAGCGCGGAGGACATCGGCGTGCCGTATATCACGAAGTCGGAAGACACCGTGATGCCTTCATACGACCGCGGCACCGTTACCGATGATTACAACAATATAGAAGCCGACCTCGAGGCGGGGCTCGCCGATATAACCGACGACAACTATACCCTGCCGAAATGGCATTTCAACGTGAATGCGGCGCACGCCTTTGCCGCGCGTTTTTATCTCTACAAACGAGATTACGACAAGGTGATTGAGCACGCCAACGCCGTCTTGGGCGAGGGCACGTCGCTCCTTTCAAGTAAGTTGATGGATTACTCCGGCTTCGACGATTGCACCAATTCGAGTGATTACGCGACGGCTTGGCAAAGCGCAAGCATAAACAATAACCTGCTCCTCATACCTACCTACTCCATACAGTGGCGCAAGTCGGCGGGGTACCGTTACTCCTGCGCGGGCGACGCATTAGTAGGAACGATATATCATACGACGGCGAACTCGAACTGGTATGCGTTCCCTACTGCTTATGTCGCCGGCTTCACCTTCTACGTATCCGACACCGACTACGGCTTCACCTGCGCCAAGATATGCGAGACATTCGAATACACCGATAAGGTATCCGGCGTGGGGTACGCTCACTTGGTTCGCCGCGAGTTCACCGCAACGGAGCTGTTGCTCGATCGCGCGGAAGCAAAGTTGCTCTCCAAGACACATCAGGATATAGACGGGGCAATAGAAGACCTTATTGCATACGACGACAGCCGTTGCTCGTTCTCGGATGCGAACACCGCTATATACACTGCGAACAGCGCCCTCGTGCCGCTCACGAAAGACCGTATCGACAGCTATTATTCGAAATCTACTAACACCAATTGTTACGCGAATTGGGACTTCACGCAGAATATGAGCAGCGATTTCGTCGTGCCTGAGAACGCCGTAACTTATATGAATTGTCTTAACGACTTCCGCCGTTTCGAGACGTGGCAGGAGGGCTGGCGTTTCTTCGACCTTAAGCGTTTCGGTATTGAATACTCGCATTTCGTCGGGTTGGAGAACACCGAATACCGGCTCACGTGGGACGATCCGCGCCGCGCAATAGAGATACCGCAAGAGGTTATCGCGGCGGGTTTGCAGAGCTCGCGCCCCTTGACAGAAGACAATATGATCCTCTCCAACGAGGCCCGTTGTTACGACAACTGATAGCCGGCACCAATAAACAACATATATAGCGAAACGATATGAAAGCTAAATATCATATACTTACACTGGCGGTCGTGGCGGTCGTAATGTGCGGTTTCCCGGCTTGTTCCGACGATGACTTCACCGAATCCATCTTCGATACGACCGAATATTATCTCGACAAATCGTCTTACACCTTCCCGCTCGATACGTTTATTAAGGTCGAATTCCTTGAGCCGTACAACCTCCGTTACATCTATAAAATGGAGGATATCGGGACGGACTTGCAAAAGAATCTTGTGCCCGCTACATACGAGAAGAGCACGGAGCTTGCCGTCCTGTCGAAATACCTCTGGTACGACGTATACAAGAAGTGTGTCAGCGAGGAGTTCCTGAAGATTTACAGCCCGCGCATAATCCATGTTGTCGGGTCCCCGGCGTATAATCCGTCGTCGGGCACGGAGGATTTGGGATATGCCGAAGGCGGATTGAAGATAACGTTATACAACGCGAATAACCTCGACGTGGCGGACATCGACTATATGAACGACAAGTTTTTCCGCACGATGCACCACGAGTTCTCGCATATCCTCGCGCAGAACTACACCTATCCGACGGCGTTTTCGCTTATCTCCAACGGAGCGTACAACCCGATCGACTGGTCCACGTCCCCCGATTCCGTCGTGGCAAGCAAAGGGTTTGTAA
>JAJPZE010000175.1 GCA_021204565.1 Prevotella sp.
ACGTGGATAAAGCGGTCGCAGTCTTGTCCCAAATGCAACAACCTGCCCCCGCCGTTCACCTCCGGCTTCACTATCGGCTCCCAACTCGGGTATTTCAAATCTTTACGTCCGCAGTCGGGAAACGACATCAGGTCGCGATGATTAACGTACCTGCCGCCCCCCAATTTCGTATCAAGCGGGTCGAGGTCGAGTTTGTTCAGCACGCGGTTAAGCAAATCGGAGGGCATCGACGAATCGAATACAACACGCAGCGCATCACCCTTCCGGCGGCTGCTCACCCCGCGCGAAATCTTCTGCAACATTCCCGAATGCAAGTCGTTATCTATCTCCATCTCCGCGTCTTTCGTAAATTTGAACGAGTACGCCTTAAACTCAAAGCAGTCCAAACCGGAGAAAATCATCGGCAAACAATAACGCACGACATCGTCCAAATACATAAGATACGTCTTCCCCTCTTTGTCCGGCAGACGTATGAACCGACCGCACTCAGCCACCGGAAGGGCAATCAGCGCATAGTCGAAACCCTTCTTGGCGCGCGTGCGCATCTTTACGGCAAGGTAGATGCTCTCGTCCGTAGAGTCGATAAGCGACTTTATCGACGACATCCAAATAGGGCTGATGAAGCCGCTCAGACGCCGGCGGTAATAGCGCTCTACGAACAGACGTTGCTCCGGGTCGAGTTCGTCGTCCTGCAAAAGGAAGATATTCTCTTTTTCGAGTAAGGCGGTGAGGGTGTTGATTGCCGTTTCGTACTCCTTTGAATACTTGCTGTTGAGTTTGTTGATTTGCTTTATGAGCTTCGTTACGTGCTCTCTTTCCGCCGCGAACTTGCGGTCTTCGTTCTCGGCAATACGCCCCAAGGTCGCCATACGGACGCGGAAAAACTCGTCGAGATTGTTGGAATAGATACCCAGGAACGTAAGCCGTTCGAGCAACGGAACGTGCTCCTCCATCGCTTCCTGTAATATCCTGTGGTTGAAATACATCCAGCTCAAGTCCCTGTCAATATACGCCCCGTCGGGCAGTTTCCGGCTCTTCCGCATAATCGAATATGTGTTTAAGATGATTATAATCCGCGTGCAAAGGTAATTGTTTTCCGCCGATTGCACGCCTTTTCGCTTGTATGTCAAAAGCGCCTGAAAGCATATAAAATGATGTATGCAGTATCACGTGCGCGATACTGCAAGCCGGGTTTATGCGTAACTCGCTTACATAATGTCGGCTGCACTCGGCAATTTGTAAGCGAGCTTACATTGCACTCGTTTGCACGACATTTGATAATCAACGCCGGGCGTGAGCTTAGGTTTTGCAGGGCTTTATATGGGGTTATGGGTACCCATAACCCCATATAAAGGGTACCCATGATATGGGGGTCATGCTTTGCAAAACCTAAACGGATAAAAGCGCCTGCGGCATATGAGATGATGATTGCATAAGTGCCTGTGGCGCTTTTTGCAAGCCGGGTAGGGGGCTGTCCGTTTCCGTTGTCTTGCGCCCTTAAATAATTGTATTCTTTTGCCGTTATTCGGATTTCGCCTTATCTTTGCATAGTCTCGCAAAGCGCCTGCGGCATATGAAATAATTATTGTATCGGCGGCTATGGCGCTCGTGCTTGATATAATTAATAAACAATATTCGGCAACATTAGATAAAGGAATAAAGCTATGAGAAGACAAATGTTTGCATTATTGGCTGTGTGTTTGGCGCCGGCAGTTTGCATGGCGGCGAATGAGGAGAGAGTAACGATAAAGGTGTTGGAGACGTCCGACATTCACGGCTCTTTTCTCCCCTACGACTTTATAAACCAACGTCCCGCGCCGGGAAGTCTCGCAAGGGCGTACACGTATATTAAGGATGCGCGGGCTGAATACGGCGAGAACGTTATTCTCGCGGATAACGGGGACATCCTGCAAGGTCAGCCGATAGTTTATTATTCGAATTATATTGCGACGGACGCGGAGAACATCACCGCGACGATAACCAACTTCGCCGGTTACGACGTGCAGGGGTTCGGCAACCACGACATAGAGACTGGGCATGCTGTTTATGACAAATGGGTCGCCGAGACGCACGCCCCCGTCATCTGCGCTAACCTTACCGACACCCTCACAGGAGCGCCCTATACGTCTCCCTACTGTGTTATAGAGCGTCAGGGGGTGCGTATTGCCTTTATCGGAATCCTCACGAATGCCGTTCCGTGCTGGATTGGCGAAGACAAATACGGCGGGTTGCGCTTCGATGACGCAGTGGAGACGGCGCGGACGTGGGTTGCATACGTAAGGGAGAACGAGCACCCCGACTTCATCATAGGGCTGTTTCATACCGGCCTGCGCGGCGGTATACAGACGGATGAGTATGAAGAGAACTCTACGGAACACATTGCGCGGGCGGTCGACGGCTTTGATGCAATTCTCTTCGGACACGACCATACCGTTTGCTGCGATACGCTCGTGAACGACTTCGGGCGTACCGTGTGGCTCCTAAACCCCGCCAATGCCGTGCACAATATTGCGGAGCTGACAATCGACATCACACGCGACGGCGGGCAAATCACCGGCTCGCGCTTCGCCGGACGTATTGTCGATGTAACCGATATGCCGGTTGACGAAGAGTACGCGGCGCGGTTCGCCGAAACGGAACAACAGGTCAGGGAGTTCACAAACAAGGAAGTGGGGACCCTCGACCGCACGCTCTACACGCGCGACGCATTCTTCGGGAGCAATCCTTATATCGACTTTATCAACGCCGTACAACTTGACGCGACCGGCGCGGACATCTCTTTCTGCTCGCCTCTCGAGGCAAATGCCGTAATCAGCACGGGGATGTTGCGGGGCGCGGATATGTTTAATATGTACAAATACGAGAACTTGCTCAGCGTCATTACTCTTTCGGGGCAAGAGATAAAAGATTATTTGGAGATGAGTTACGCCCTTTGGACCAACACGATGACTGCGCCCGAAGACCGGATAATGCGCGTCGAGGAGCGGCAAACGGATAGCGGGACGAGCTTCGTATGGATGGAGCCGACGTTTAATTTCGACGCGGCGGCGGGCATAGACTATGAAGTTGACGTAACCAAACCCGCCGGGGAGAAGGTCAATATATTAGGAATGAGCGGCGGCGAACCGTTCAGTTTAGACGCTGTATATAAGGTTGCGCTCAACAGTTACCGCGCCACGGGCGGCGGCGAACTGCTTACGAAGGGCGCGGGAATAAAGAAAGCCGACCTGAAAAACCGTATCGTCTGGCAAAGCACTACCGACCTGAGAAACTACATAATGCAATATATAGAGGCGCGGAAGGCGATTTCGCCCCGTGCGGCAAACAATTGGCGGTTCGTCCCGGACGAGTGGGCAACGCCGGCTCTTGTACGCGACAAGCAACTCATCTTCGGGGAATAAGGCGATGTTGTGGTTTGTTTTCAATGGCTCGTCGCTCCTGTTGCGGCGGACGGGGGCGGGGAAATACGGCGTGCCGGACTCTTGTCAGCCGCCGGTCGACGTGCCCGACGGGCGGACAATACTTAACGTATCTCCGCCGTCCGACGGCATCCGGGTGAAGACATTTCGCATAAACAAGGAGACTACACCGTCCGACGGATACGAGTTAATCGAACTTCGGCGGGCGTACGGACTGTTAAACGGCGAGCTATACACTAAGGCGGTGAAGTGCGCCGAATTGCTCCATTGGGACGAGCACAGCCGTTTTTGCGGCGTATGCGGCGGAGAAATGTCGTTTCAGACGGATATTTCGAAACGCTGCCGGGTGTGCGGGAGCGAGATTTGGGCTCAGGTTTCGCCCGCCGTCATCGTCCTTATCAGCCGCGGCGACGAGATATTAATGGTTAAAGCACATAACTTCACGGGCAACTACTTCGGGCTTGTTGCCGGGTTTGTGGAGACCGGAGAGTCGCTTGAATAAACATTCGTCAGGGAGATAAAGGAAGAAACGGGGTTAGAGGTGAAGAACTTCCGTTACCTCATGTCGCAGGCATGGCCTTACCCGTCGGTACTAATGATCGGCTTTACGGCGGAGTATGTCAGCGGAGAACTTTCGCTCCAAGCGTCGGAGTTGGCGGCGGGCGGCTGGTTTAATATCAACTCCTTGCCCGCGTTACCCCCTCCGGCGGGTGCCGCGTACAAAATGATTG
>JAJPZE010000267.1 GCA_021204565.1 Prevotella sp.
CTGCAGCGTCGGCTATGCGCCCCGCGAGCGTCTTTTTATCCAGCGGGTGAATGTCGTTCCATTCCCCGAGGTCGTCGTTTTTTATGAGGTACGCATTACCCGCAAGCGCCGCTCCTTCTGCCTGCGCGGCGCGCATCTGAGCCCAAGCAAGCCGCCCTGCGGTATCCTCACGAGGCAGATAATCCGCCAATTCAACCACGAAGAACGGCAGCTCCGGAGCGCCGAACGTAAGCCGCCAGCCGGCAATCATACCCGCCAAGAGAGCCGCGTACTCGCTTCGCTGACCCACATTAGATTCGCCCTGATACCAGACGACCCCGCGTAAGGCGCAGCCGGACAGCGGCGCAATCATCGCGTTATATAAGCCGACGGGCTCGTAACAAAAGAATTTCATGCCCGGCGCGGGGGGCATCGGAGCGCCCGTCCGGTAACGCCACGTCCCCTCGAGACTTACCTCGTCCGCCGCGCCGTCTGCGGTCGTGCGGATGAGTTTATACGGTTTTTCCCTTACGAAACCCGGCTTCCCGCCGTTGCTGACGATACGAACGGTGATGTTGTTCGTGCCCTCGCGGAGCACGCCGGCGGGGATATTGTAGATCCTGGGGGGATACATATATCCCGTCGACCCGACAAATACGCCGTTGACATATACGGAATCGGCGTCGACGATGCAACCTAAGCGCAACACTGCCGGCACGTCAGCCCAATCGGCGGATAAGGTTACGTCCTTGCGGAGCCAATGCGAGCCGCCAATCGGACCTATGTCGTCCGCTCCCCAAGCGGGGGAGAACATATCCGTCCGCTGCCAATCCGAGTCGTCATACGAGGGGTCGAACCACGCCGGAGAGGCGTTCAAGCCCGGGTCGGAGCTATGCAACACGCCGTCCCAACGGGCAAAGTTCTCGCCCTCTAATTGCTTAATGCGCTCCAAATACCCGTCGTCTTCGTAGAGCCGCTTCTCGTTTATGTAACGCGGGTATCCGGCTAACGCCTCCTCACTCATCCACGACGTTATCGGCGTGCCGCCCCAACTGGCGTTGATTATCCCCACCGGAACGCCCGTGCGGGCATACATCTCTTTGGCGAAAAAATACGCCAAGGCGGAGAACGACATCACGTTCTCCTGCGTCAGAGGCGTCCAATGAGCCGGCGGCATGTCGCTTTGCGGGGCGTGAAAATTGAACGTCTTGGGGACGATAACTTGCCTTATGCGGTCGTTTTCGTAAGCGGCAATCTCGTCTGCGAACATATCCGTAACGCGGCTAACGGGCAACTCCATATTCGATTGCCCCGCGCAGAGCCACACATCGCCTATAAGCACGTCGCCGATAACCCGCCCCGCAACATCTATCTCGTAAGGTCCGCCGGCTTTTGTTGCGGGCAGAACGACGCTCCAAGCTCCGTCCGCGCCCGCCGTCGCCGTATAAGTCTTCGCCATAAACCTGACCTCAACCGTCTCGCCGGCGGACGCCATGCCCCATAGTTTGTTAGGTACGTCGCGTTGCAACACCATCCCGTCGGTCAGCAGAGAGGGCAAAACGACCTCCGCCCGAAGGGATAAAGGCGTAAGCAAACACAGGGCAAAAAGGATTTTTCGCAGGGATTTCATAGATAATTACGTGGCTTTATTGGTATTCATATAGTTTGACGTGCAGGATACGAAACTCGCCGGCGGGTATTCGGACGTGGCGTCCTTGATGTGTCTGGTCGCCGTTCTCGCTCCGCACGCGCTTAAAAGAGCCGTCGGGATTGATATTGATTTGCCCGACGGAAGCTATGCCGGCGCGCAGACCGGAGAATGGTTTTATAGTGCCGGAGGCGGGGTTTTGTCCGCCGTCGGATAGTGCGAAGCCGTCTTCGCCCAACGTTTTGCCGCCGCCGGGCGTGTCTTTCTCCGTCGTCTTGGCGAACTCCGCAACCACTCCGCTCCCGGCAATGATGTATTCATTCCTTGCGATTCGGATTATCAGACCTCCGCCCTCGGGCCATACGGACCCGTCTGTGGCGCGGCTGTCCCAGGGCAAAGTGAAGTAATGCCGGCAGGTGATGGTGAGGTCGCCGTCGGTTATAACCCTCTCTTTTGTCCGCTCGTCGAAGAGCAAACCGTGCATCGCGTCCGTCGCCCGGCAGCGTGCAATCAGCGGCGAGAGCTGTTCGAGCAAACCGTAAGCAGGGGTCAGGGGGAACGTCCCGTCGTCCGGCGCGTCCTCAATGGAGAACGGACTGAAGCCGATTGCGCCGTGTTCGCCGAAGGCGTACATAGCTCTTACGCCGTCGTTCTCCGCCAGACGTATTTCGGGAATGAACAACGGATTGCCCGGCAGAGCATATTGCGCCGCCCACGAAGTAAATCCGTCGTCGTACAAATCAGGGGCGATGAAGCTGATGTCCGGCGCTCCGGCGCGCCATAAATCTATCAGGTGCGCCAACGGACCTGCCGACGGATACTCTCCCGGCTGACGTCCGCGGCTGTTCATGGCGGCGTTAACGTAGAGGGGAACGGCGCAGATGCTCTTTGCCGTCCGTGCCAAACGCCCGACATAACTTGCGTAGTGCCAAGCCATAAATATCTCGCCGGTGTATATATCGTCGCCAAACAGCTCGCTCCACGTCCCCTTCGACGGGTATCCCCGCGCCGCCCAACGCGCCGACAGCCACGGGTGCAAGCCGGCGTCTTTATGTGCTTCGAGATAGCTCACGAGGGCGTCGGGCACGTCGGAAGCGAACAACTCATTTGCCGCCGGCGAATAATCACGCGCCTCTTCGAGCATGCCAATCTCGTTCTCCACTTGGATCATAATCACCGTGCCCGCCTCCCGGTCGACGTCGGCGATATGCTCCAACCACGCGCCGAACGCCTTGTTGTCCGCCTCGAACACATCTTCGGAAAAGACGCTCGCTATCTCCAACGGCTTGCCGGTTGATGTTTCGGCTCGCGGGAAACGGGTGTAATCCGCCTTAAACCACTCCGGAGCGTAACAGCTCATTGAGTTTTTCCAAACCCCGAACCAAAGAAACACGACCCGCAGATTATTCTCCCGCGCGCAACGGATAACGCAATCGGTCAGCGTAAAGTCGAACACGCCCTCCTCCGGCTCGGTTAAATCCCAATACGCGGGCACAAGAACCGTGTTGAGCCCCATACGGCGGAGACGGGGGAAAATACGGGCGATGTCCTCTTCGCACGTCGCCGACGAATTGCCCAACTCCCCGCCGAGAACAAGAAAGGGCTCGTCTCCGATATAGAGCGAAGACACGCCGCCGGCAGTCCGCAACGAGCTCGTCTGCGCCGCGACACCGGCACACACGGACAGCAACAACAATATCGCATACGTAACCGGCTTCATATCAGACAGAGGAATGCAATTGTTCGGATTAAGCAATAGCGAAATTAAGCATAATCGCGGCGCCGTCAAAAGGAACAGCGTATAATTTGTTTTGTCTTGGCGATTTTTAACAAGAAAGAGGCGGCGGGCGGGGACAGTCGGAAGGGATGTGCGTGTGTACGCGCGACTGAAGATGTGTATATTCGTGCGTGTCGAAGCCGAATTAAAAGTTATCTTTTTCTTTGCGTATTCGTTTCCTTTGCTTTACTTTTGCGGCGGACAGCAACCACTTATCGAGAGGAATATGGAGACTAATCAACAAACCATCCAGCAGGTTGACCGCGCCTTGGAGCGCACTATCAGCAAGTTCCCGCCCGCTAACGAGCCCGCGGCATGCACCGATATACACCTCAAGGTGTCGGCAGAGAGCGGCGAGCTTCTCTCGTTCGACGACGACGGGACGGAGCTCAACCGCGCCGTCATCACGGCGTGGATCGACAATAAGGACGAGGATTTCTTCGACCGGATAACCGCTCTGCTCCGCCGCCGGTTGCAAACAATGAGCAAGCGAATCGACCGTATGGGCATCGTAAAGCCGTTCAGCATCACCCTCGAAGACGACGAAAACGAAACCACAACCGAGCTTTATCTTGCCGACGACGACACCGTAATCATCGGCGAAAGCTTAATGGAGGGGCTCGGCGACGACCTGGACAAGTTCCTCGAGCAATTGATGAAAGACTGAAAACGGCTCTATATCAAGCCGGAGCGTGACCCCATATTAAGGGTACCCATGATATGGGGTTATGGGGTACCTTAATATG
>JAJPZE010000184.1 GCA_021204565.1 Prevotella sp.
CTTTCAGCTTGCCGCAACCAACCGAACCACACGTCCGCGCAACACCCGGCTGACTTCGCGGAGCGGCGCAACCGAGACCAAGCGCCAGTTGATCGTAGAGATGGTTTGCCTGTTTGTGCCCGCGGCGGCGGCGACAGCATTGTGCGCGTCGTTCGGCGACACCGTTGCCGACATCCTTATGCTTGCCGCAGGGCTTGTCTTTATTGCACTCCACCGCCTTTGGATCAGACAAATCTATAACCGTCTCCTGCGTCAACGCCACGCCGTTATTGACGGCTTCCGCCACACGCGCTAAGCTCTTTGCGGGCACACAGACGTGTCCCGGCGCCGCCAAAGGGCATCTCCGGGATGTTCATCCCCGTGCGGAAAGGGGATATTTTTAGGGTTTAAGCGAGGTTTTAGCGGCGAAAAAGCTATACCTTTGCGGCGCGGTAGAGGGTCGGAACATCAAGATGGCGTGTATCCTGAACATAGAGACGAGCACTGATATTTGTTCGGTTGCGTTGACCGACAATATGTCTGTCGTGTGGAGCGAAGAGACAAGCGGGCGCGCAAAATGTGCGGAGCAGTTGCCCCGCTTCGTAGAGGCGGCGCTGTATCATGCCGGGCGCGAGGGTCTGAAACTTGATGCCGTGGCGGTCAGTTCCGGACCCGGCTCGTACACCGGACTGCGTATCGGCGTATCGACAGCCAAGGGCGTGTGTTTCGGAAGCGATGTTCCCCTCATCGCCGTACCTACGTTAGACATTATGTGCACTCCGGTATTGCTCCGCCACGACATAGAGGACGATGCGTTGCTTTGCCCTATGCTCGACGCAAGACGTATGGAGGTGTACGCCCGGATATGCGACAAGGCGATGCGCGAGTGGCGTGCGACCGCCGCCGAAACGGTTGACGGGGAAACCTATAAATCATTTCTCGACCGGCAAATCGTGTATTTCTTCGGTCCGGGAGCCGGGAAATGCAAACCGGTAATCACACATCCCAACGCACGGTTTATCGACGATATCGCGCCATTGGCGGCGGATATGCTGGCGCTTGCCGTCAGGAAATATAACGCCGGAGACTATGCCGACACGGCTTATTTCACGCCTTTTTACCTGAAAGAGTTCCGTGCGGGCACGCCCCGACCTCTATTATAAACAGACATCAATCATATGCAACAACAAGATATGAACATACAAGGATTGGATTATAACACGACACGACGCCGGCTCGAACTGCCCGAATACGGGCGCGAGATAAAGAAAATGGTGGAGCATGCACTCACCATAACCGACCGCCGGGAGCGTCAGGCGTGCGCCGAAACAATAGTCGCCACGATGCAGCGCGTCGCTCCCGGGCAGGCAGAAGGCGAGGAGGCGCGGAACAAATACTGGGATCATCTGGCGCTGTTGTCCGATTTCAAGCTCGATATCGACTATCCGTCGAGCCCCGACGAGGCACGCCGGTTGCATACCAAACCCGAGCGCGTGGCGTATGCGCCGCAAGACGGACGGGCGTGTCACTACGGGGTTTTGCTTTTCGAAACCTTTGAGAAGCTGCGCCAAATGCCTGCCGGCGAGGAGCGCGATACCCTTGCCCGGCGCACCGCCGCAATAATGTACCGTTGCCTGAGAGATTACGGCTTGGGCAATGCCGACGAAGCCCGCGTGGCGGACGAACTGGCTTATTACACCGACGGAGTTATCCGCCTCGACCCCGAAACGATAACTGTCGCGCCGTATGCGCCCCTAAAACGCCCGGCGGAAAAGAAGAAGAAACGGAAATAAACCCGTTCCGGCGCAGAGGGAGAGAATATGTCTTCATTTATTATAAACGGCGGGTCGTTGCTGTCGGGAACTATTGTTCCGCAAGGCGCGAAGAACGAAGCGTTGGAGGTTATATGCGCTTCGTTGCTTACGGAAGATGAGGTCCGTATAAGCAATATCCCGGATATACTCGACGTAAAGCGCCTCATACGTCTCCTCGAAGCTACGGGCGTGGAGGTCGTCCGCCGGTCCCGGCACGAGTATTCGTTCCGTTCGCGGAGCCTCAATACCGACTTTTTAGAGAGCAAGGAGTTTGTCGAGGAATGCTCCGAGTTGCGCGGAAGCGTGATGATGATCGGGCCCTTGCTCGGCAGATTCGGTAAAGCTGTGGTGGCTAAGCCGGGCGGAGACAAGATCGGACGTCGGCGCCTCGACACTCATTTCTTGGGTTTCAGCCGGCTTGGGGCGGAGTTTGAATACAATAAAGACGAGCTTTTCTCTATCAGGGCGGAGCGTCTGAGGGGCTGTTATATGCTTTTGGACGAGGCATCGGTTACGGGCACGGCGAACATAATAATGGCGGCGGTGCTCGCCGAAGGGACAACAACCATCTACAATGCGGCGTGCGAGCCTTACATCCAGCAGTTGTGCCGTATGCTTAACGCTATGGGCGCGCGGATTGAGGGCATAGGGTCGAACTTGCTTAAAATCACCGGCGTGGAGCGTTTGCACGGCGCCGTTCACCGCCTTTTGCCCGACATGATAGAGGTCGGATCCTTTGTCGGCATGGCGGCTATGGTGGGGAACGGCATATATATAAAGGACGTGTCGCTCCGCAATTTAGGCGTTATACCCCAAGCATTCCGCCGCTTGGGCATCACCGTAGAGGAGAAAGGCGACGACCTCTACATACCCCGCCACGAGCATTTTACGGTCGGAACATTCATCGACGGCACAATAATGACGCTTGCCGATGCCCCCTGGCCCGGTCTGTCGCCTGACCTTTTGTCGATTCTGACGGTAGTGGCGACGCAGGCAAAGGGGTCCGTACTGATACATCAAAAGATGTTCGAGAGCCGTCTTTTTTTTGTTGACAAGCTGATAGATATGGGTGCGCAGATTATTCTTTGCGACCCGCACCGCGCCGTGGTCGTAGGCGGCGACCGCTCCAAGCTGCGTGCGGGGAAGATGTCGAGTCCCGACATACGTGCCGGCATCGCACTTCTTATAGCGGCGTTAGCCGCCGAAGGGACGTCGACAATGGCGAACATATCTCAGATCGACCGTGGTTACGAAGACATTGAAATGCGTCTGAACTCGCTCGGAGCGCATATCCGGAGAATCGAATGATAACTGCCGGCGACGTTTACAGTATTGGCAGGCTCGGCAAGACCCACGCTCTCGGCGGGGAGATTGTGTTCTTTTGCGGCGATGATGTGTTCGACAGGGTCGGTGCGGAATACGTGTTTCTGCGGCTTGAAGGGTTGTTCGTCCCGTTCTTTATCGAGGGGTATCGTTTTCAAACGGACGAGCGCGTGCTGATTAAATTCGAGGGTATCGACACGCGCGAAGAGGCTTCGGAGCTGACCGGAGCGGAGGTGTTCTTTCCCCGCTCCTTATCCGACGGAGCCGGCGACGTGCTCCCGCTTGGGGCGTTAGCCGGGTTCGTCATCCACGACGACACGACGAACAGCGACACCGCACCCGTATGCCGGGTTGATACGTCAACCCCTAACACGCTCCTCGAATTAGAGGACGGGAGGCTCGTTCCCCTTGCTCCGGAGCAGGTGCGGGATATTGACAAGGAGCGGAAAATCATATACATGACCTTACCCGAAGGGTTGCTTTCCCTATGAAGAAAACAGATATTACACGGCGGCAACAAGTATGCATACTCGGCTCGACAGGCTCTATCGGGACGCAAGCGTTAGACGTTATCAGCCGCCACGAGGACCGGTACGAGGTGTATTGTTTGACGGCTAACACGCGCGTTAAAGAGCTTGCGGCGCAGGCCAGGGCGTATCGTCCGGCGTGTGTTGTCGTAGCTGACGAAAGCCGTTACGGCGAGTTGAAAGCGTTGCTCGGCGACTGTAAGGACATAAAGATTTATGCGGGCGCGGCGGCGTTGGACCAAGTTGTTGAGGCGGAGCCGGTAGATATGGTGATTGCCGCGATGGTGGGTTTTGCGGGTTTGTCGCCTGCCGTACACGCCATACGGGCGGGGAAGAAGATATGTCTTGCGAATAAGGAGACGCTCGTCGTTGCGGGGGAACTGATATGCGATTTATCCGTAAAACATCACGCCCCGATACTGCCCGTCGACTCCGAGCACAGCGCCATCTTCCAGTCGTTAGCGGGGGAGAACGCGGACGAGGTCGAGCGTATAT
>JAJPZE010000227.1 GCA_021204565.1 Prevotella sp.
GTATATGGACGCTTGTGTCTGCCGGGAACGCTGATTTAGCCGGGTTGACGGATATGAAAGGTCTGTCCGACGGGGAGAGAATATATCTCTTCGGGAGTGACGGAGAGCGGACAAAGCTATTTACAACTGACGTCGCAGACGGCGCGACGTGGAGCGAAACAATAACTTCCCCCGTCCTTTCCCCCGCTTCATCGAAGAGCACAATCATTAAAGGGAATACCCTCTTTACCTATTCCGACGGACAAGTATTGCATTCCGACGACGGCGAATACTGGGACGCGATATGCGAAACCGAGCTTAAACAATTGCTGGGAGCGTCAACAGCCAATCTGTATGCCCTGTCCGCCGACGGCAAGAGCTTGCTGATATCATCCGACGAGGGCGCTTCTTGGGAGACGGAAGAGCTTGACGACGACAGCGCATTCCTGCCGACGGAAGACCTTTCGTTCGCTTGCCGGGCGATGGAGACTAATGCGGAGACGGACAAGATAGTGCTTATTGGCAACCGCAACGTAGATGAATACCCCGCGGACACTACGGCGGTGGTGTGGTCGAAAGTGGATGAGTACGGGAGCGGAGCACGCCGGAACGCATGGAATTATGTGGAGTTTGCGGGCGATAACTATAACAACCGCGCGCCGCGAGCGGACAATTGGCAGATTGTGAACTACGACGAGAACAATATCAAAGCCTTGTGCGGGAGCGGCAAGGGCGGCAGTACGCGGGCGGCGTTAGACCGTGTTTATCATAGCGGGGACGACGGCATTACGTGGCGAAACGATACGATAATGTCCGTGCCGGAGGAGTTGGAGTCGAGCGCGACAACGTTTGCGTTTGTGGCGGACAAGGTGAACTCGGTATGGATAATATGCGGCGGCACGGGTCAGGTATGGAAGGGACGTATCAATAGAGTGGCGTGGAAGAAAGAGCAGGATTACTTTATCGAATAGCTTGCCGTAGCGAGGTAAAGACAATAAGGATTGACATATTTCTTCTCTTTATTATGCTCTCCGCAACATCGTCATACGCGCAAACCGAGCCTGAATATGCGATGGAGGTGGGTATAGGTGTCGGTATGTTGAGCTACGAGGGCGATTATAATGGCGGCGTGTTTAAGTGTATGCGTCCGTCGGCGGCGCTCTTGTATCGTTATCTTTTCAATCCGCGTTCCGCTATACGCGCATCTGTTGATTACGGGACACTGAAGAGCTCGTCTTCAAACGTAAAGACAGTCTATCCCGAGCCCGCCGACGAATATTCGTTTAATAACACCGTGATTGACTTGAACGCCATATATGAATATAATTTTTGGCCCTACGGGACGGGCAAGGATTATCGCGGGGCAAAGCGTATCACGCCTTACGTGATGGCGGGAGTGGGGTTGACATACGCCAAGACCGATGACGGAAGCGCAGTGACGGCGAACATACCTTTCGGCTTAGGTATAAAATATAAAGTTGCAAGGCGCGTTAATATAAACGTGGAGTGGGTAATGCACTTCTCGTTGAGCGACAAGCTCGACGGAATGAAAGACCCTTACGGCATATCTTCAAGCGGTCCGTTTAAGAATACGGACTGTTATTCACAGCTGATGCTCAACCTGACATACAGCTTCAAAGAGCGTTGCCGGGTGTGTCATAATGACCGCGAATGACGCGGGGAGCGAAGGAAATTGATGACGGAAATAGAGATTGATAAAGAGCGTATACCGAGCCATATCGCCATAATCATGGACGGGAACGGGCGCTGGGCGTTACGTCGGGGCAAGGACAGAAGCTACGGGCATCAAGCCGGAGTGGATACCGTGCGCCGCATAACGTCGGAGTGTACGCGGCTCGGAGTGAAGTTCCTGACGCTCTATACTTTTTCTACGGAAAACTGGAACCGTCCCGCAGACGAGGTTGCCGCCCTTATGGGGCTTGTCTTGTCGTCGTTGGAAGACGAGATATTTATGAAGAATAACGTTCGTTTTCGTGTGATTGGCGATGTCAATCGCCTGCCCCGTGCCGTCGGCGACAAGCTCCGCGAGACGGAAGAACATACGGCGGCGAACGGGAAGATGACGATGGTTGTGGCGTTGAGCTACTCCTCGCGTTGGGAGATAACGGAGGCGGTGAAGCGTATCTCGCGGCAAGTAGCGGCGGGCGACTTATACGCGGAAGACATCACGGAAGAGACGGTAAGGAGTAATTTGACAACGTCGTTTATGCCCGACCCCGATTTGCTTATACGCACCGGCGGGGAGCGTCGCGTCAGCAACTATCTTCTCTGGCAGATTGCATACTCCGAGCTCTACTTCTGCGATACGTTTTGGCCCGACTTCGGCGAGGCGGATCTCCACCGCGCAATAGCATGGTATCAACAACGTCAACGTCGTTACGGCAAGACGGAGAAACAGATAGAGAGCGAGAGATAATATATCAAACTTTAGACTTTACGCGAAAACTTTTCGTTACGTAATATCAAACGGAGAATGACTTATTTACGCCATATATACCTGCTCGCCGCCCTCTGGCTGCTCGCCGCCTTCGGAGCAACGGCGCAGGACAAGATAGTGTACCCGGAGATTTCATACGCCGCCACGCCGCGACAGTGCACTATTGCCGGCATTGAGGTATCGGGAATAGAGGGGTACGAGGACTATATGCTCACGAGCATCTCCAACCTATCAATCGGGCAAGAAATATCTATTCCCGGCACGGAGATTACCGACGCGGTGAAGCGTTTCTGGCGGCACGGTCTCTTCTCTGATGTCTCTATCTCTATCGACTCCATCATCGGGCGCGACGTGTATCTCCGGTTTCATCTCGCTCCCTTGCCCCGCGTGTCGCAGATAAATTATTACGGGCTGAAGAAATCCGAGCGTGAAGATATGCAAGACAAGCTCGGGATGATGAAGGATTTCCAGATCACGCCCTCTATGATCAATCGTGCGAAACTGCTTGCAAAGAAATATTTCGACGATAAGGGGTTCAACGATGCCGACATCACAATAGTTCAGCACGACGATATTTCGCGCAAGAACTATGTCATACTCGACGTTACCGTCGACAAGAAGCAAAAGAAGAGGGTGAAGAACATATACATTGAGGGCAATGAACAGCTTAAAACATCGATCCTGAAAGGCAGTTTGTTTAAGAAAGGAGCATTCGCCAAAACACACGAATCAGGCAAGCTGAGCTCTCTGTTCAAATCAAAGAAATATACTCCCGACCGTTGGAAGACGGATAAAAAGAACCTTATCGACAAGTATAACGAGTTCGGATACCGCGACGCACACATTATAGAGGACAGCGTGTGGAGCTGCGACGACAAGCACGTCAATATATATGTGAAGGTCGAAGAGGGCATACAATATTATATACGCGACATCTCGTGGGTCGGAAATACAATCTACTCCACTGATATGCTCAGCAACATACTTGGCATGAAGCGGGGCGACGTATATAATCAGAAGCTGATGAACAAGCGCTTGACCGAAGACGAGGACGCAGTAGGTAACGCATACTGGAACAACGGGTATCTTTTTTACAATCTTGATCCCGTCGACGTGAATATCGACGGCGATTCCATCGACGTGGAGATGCGCATCTCCGAGGGGCCGCAAGCTCGTATCAACCGCGTGAGGATCAACGGCAACGACCGGTTGTACGAGAATGTCGTGCGGCGTGAGCTACGTACCAAGCCGGGCGACCTATTCTCAAAAGACGCACTAATGCGTTCCGCAAGGGAACTCGCATCAATGGGGCACTTCGACCCGGAAGCCGTCAACCCCGACGTACAACCCGACTACGAGAACGGCACAGTGGATATTAACTGGGATCTCCAACAGAAGTCCAACGACCAGATAGAGTTCTCTCTCGGATGGGGACAGACGGGTGTGATAGGGCGAATAGGGTTGAAACTGAACAACTTCTCTATGGCGAACCTCTTCCGAAAGAATGCCGAACATCGCGGGATAATGCCTATCGGCGACGGGGAGACCCTCTCTCTATCGGCACAAACGAACGGTACGTATTATCAGGCGTACAACATCGGTTACTCTACCGAATGGTTCGGAGGGAAACGACCCATACAATTCTCCGTCGGCGTATACTTCTCGAAACAAACCGATGTCTCGAGTACGTATTACAACAGCTCGTATTACAACAATTATTACAACTATCTATACGGTTACGGCAGCTCGTATTACAACAACTACGAGAGTTATTACGACCCCGACAAGTATGTGAAGATGATTGGCGTGTACATAGGTTGGGGAAAGCGTCTGCGCTGGCCCGACGATTATTTTGTCCTGTCAGCCCAGCTCGCCTATACGCGCTATATGCTGAAGAATTGGAGCTATTTCCTTATGACTAACGGAGCGGCAAACAACCTCAACCTGACGCTGTCGCTCAGCAGAACATCAACCGACAACCAACTCTTCCCCCGCCGCGGTTCGGAATTCCTGCTCTCCGTAACCGTTACGCCGCCTTGGTCGCTATGGCAGAAGAAGGATTACAAGAACCTCGCAACCAATCCCTCGTCCCCCACATATAACAAGGAACAACAGGAGAAGTACCGTTGGATTGAATATCACAAATGGAAGTTCAAGGCCCGGACATTCACCGCGTTGTCGCAAGCACAGAAGTGCTTCGTGCTGATGACGCGCGTGGAAATGGGCATACTCGGAACTTTCAACAAATACAAGAAGTCTCCGTTCGAAACTTATTACGTCGGCGGCGACGGAATGTCGGGATATTCAACCTCTTATGCAGAGGAGACAATCGGACTAAGAGGCTACGACAACGGCGCACTGACCCCATACGGCTACGAGGGATATGCCTACGACCGCTTCACGGTTGAGCTCCGCTACCCGTTTATGTTGGGTAACACAACCATCTACGGGCTTACGTTCCTCGAAGGCGGTAATGCGTGGACGGATCCGAAATACTTCAATCCTTTTGATATGAAACGCTCCGCCGGCTTCGGTGTACGTATTTATCTGCCTATGGTCGGGCTGATGGGTATCGACTGGGCATACGGCTTCGACAAAGTGTTCGGCACGAAAGGCGGAAGCAACTTCCATTTCATCCTCGGACAAGAATTTTAATAACGAAAACCAAACAATACGAATATGAAACGATTGATATTGATATTAACAATCCTTGCGGTTGCATCGGGCGTGTCGGCACAAAAGTTCGCGCTTGTCGATATGGAGTATATATTGAAGAACATCCCCGCCTACGAACGGGCTAACGAGCAACTCAACCAAGTCAGCAAGAAATGGCAAGCGGAGATAGAGGCGCTCAACACCGAGGCGGGCACGATGTATAAGAACTATCAGAACGAAGTTGTCTTCCTCTCCGAAGAACAGAAAAAGGAGAGGCAGGAGGCGATAATGGAGAAAGAGAAGGATGCAAGCGAGCTGAAAAGGAAGTACTTCGGACCGGAAGGCGAGCTGTTTAAGAAGCGCGAGGCATTGATTACCCCGATACAGGAGGAGATATACAACACCGTGAAAGAGATTTCCGACCAACGCGGCTACAGCCTTGTAGTCGACCGCGCGTCGGACACGGGCATCATCTACGGGTCGCCGAAGATTGACATAAGCAACGAAGTGTTGACCAAGCTCGGATACTCGTATTAAACCTTTGCACGGCTTATCGAATCTAACAATACGAACAATTAATGATTAAGACAATAATAAACGAGAAGTGATGAAAAAGATTTTATTGATTGCACTTATGTGCGCACCGATGGCTCTGTATGCACAACAGTTGAAATTCGGGCATATCAACGCACAAGATGTCCTCACGTCTATGCCGGAGTACAGCATCGCAAACGGCGAGATTGAAGCTAAGGCAAAAGAGTATCAGCAAGAGATGCAGGAGATGCAGGCCGAGTTCCAACGCAAAGCGGAAGACTACGACAAGACAAAGGATACCATGCCACAGACAAAGCAAGAAGAGACGGAGCAGGAGTTGCAAGACCTCTACATGAAACTTCAAGACGCAAATCAAGACTATCAACAGAAGCTCCAACAGCTCCAACAAGAGAAGCAACAGCCGCTCTACACCAAACTGATGAACGCAATAACTACTGTCGGGAAGACGGGCGGATACCTCTATATAATGGATATCGGCAGCGCTCTCTACGTCAACGACGCTATCAGCGAGGACGTTACGGCAAAGGTTAAGGCAGAGCTGAAGAAATAATCTTCTTTTCTTTAATACCGGCTTTACGGATATTCCGCCGAGATAATGTCTTAATACGGAGCAGAATATTATGAAGCGACTGATTATCCTCGTTCTCTTCCTTGCGGCAATGTCTCTATCGCTCCCGGCACAAGCGCAGGAGTCGGTCGCGTTCCGTTACGGTCTTATCAGCTACGATGAAGTGCTCACATCTATGCCGGAATATGCTCAGATGGAGACCGACCTCGCCGCTTTGAAAGAGCAATACGACGCGGAGATGAACGCTTCTGCGGAGGAGTTCAACGCCAAGTATGAGGCATTCCTGAACGACAATGCCGGGTATGCACCCTCTATACTGCGCAAGCGGCAAGCCGAGTTAGAGGATATGCTCCGGCGCAACGAGGCATTTCGAGACGAAGCTACCCGGCTCTTGGCGCAAGCGAAAGAGGAGATGCTCGCCGCCGCGCGAGCAAAACTCGACGCCGCAATAGAGGAGATTGCATGCGAATATTCCCTTGCCTTCGTGCTGAACACCGACTCCGATGCCGTGCCGTATATGAACGCGAAGACCGCGTACGACATCACCGCCGCGGCAAAAAGTATGGTTTGCAAATAATCGACCGACTTCTTAATCAATACGTAACGATTTGTTTTCCGACGCACCGGGACCTATAGGAGTGTTCGACTCCGGGTATGGCGGTCTGACAATATTAGAGGAGATACGCCGACTGTTGCCGGGTTACGATTATGTATATCTTGGCGACAACGCGCGCTCGCCTTATGGTTGCCGTTCGTTCGACGTGGTGTATGAGTTCACCCGTCAAGCGGTTGTGAAGCTCTTCGAGTTGGGTTGTCATTTGGTTATACTCGGTTGCAACACCGCTTCCGCCAAGGCGTTACGCTCCATACAAATACGTGTGTTGCCGGAGATTGCCCCCGACAGGCGCGTGTTAGGCGTGATACGCCCGACCGCGGAGATGGTTGGCAACGTAACAAAGACACGCCATATCGGCGTGCTCGCTACGGAGGGGACGGCACGGAGCGGCAGTTACGAATTGGAGATTGCCAAGTTCTTCCCCGACGTAATTGTAAACACGCAGGCTTGCCCCTTATGGGCGGCAATTGTCGAGGCGGGCGAAGCGGACAGCGACGGCGCGGCTTACTTCGTCCGTAAGCGCCTTGATGAACTGCTCGAACGCGACTCCGAGATAGATACGATACTGCTCGGTTGCACCCATTATCCTCTTTTGCTCAAACAAATAAGCCGTTATTGTATCCTACGCCTCAGCGGCACGGGGCATCAGATGGCGATTTTACCTCAGGGGAATATCGTTGCGCGTGCATTGGAGAACTATCTCCTGCGCCACCCGGAGATAGAGGATAAATGCACGAAGGGCGGCGCGTGCCGGTATTTAACTACGGAGAACGCCGACCGCTTCGGAGAGTGCGCCGCCACGTTCCTTAGCGAACGGATTAGTGCGGAGCATATCTCGCTCGGCTAATCCTCAAGCAAACGGCTCGCCATATAACGCACCGGATACCAAACGGCAAGCCAGCCGACAACAATAACGGTTACAAGCACCACCGCTACATCACCGTAGTGAACGCTTACGGGGTAAGCATCGGTAACGTATACGCCCCGCTCCCCCATGCTTACGAGCCCGTATTGTTGCTGTAACCAGCAAAGAACTAACCCGAGTACGACACCAATAACCGCGCCGAAAAAGGTGATTATCCAACCCTCGAAGAGGAATATACGGGAGATTGCCCCGTCTGCCATACCGAGATTATGCAATGTCCGGGCATCGTCTTTCTTGTCTATAATCAGCATTGATATGCTCCCGATGATATTGAAACACGCCACTACGAGGATGAAGACAAGGAATATATAAGCGATTATCTTCTCTATTTGCATTATCCGGAAAGTATCCGCTTGTTGCTCAAAGCGGTCTCGAACAACGTAGCGCTCGCCTAAGATGCGCTTTATCTCTTTCTTTATTGTGCCGATGTCGGCACCGTTTTTAAGCCTTATTTCGAGGCTTGTCATCTCTCCCTGCGTGTGAAACAGACGGCGTGCAAAAGCTATCGGGGCGAGAATAACGCTCTTGTCGTAGCGTGTCTGCCCGACAGAGAATACGTACGTGGGGAGCAATAACGAGTCGACAACAAAGCCCGATTCCGCATCCGACATATCCAACTGCCCCTCTCTCCGAGCCGCATACACTCTCATATATCCTGTCCAACGGACGTCGCAACCGAGTTCTTGCGCAGCTCTTGCACCAACCACTGCATACTCAACCGCCCCGGCGTGCAGACAGAACTCACCATCGCCGTAAAGGCAATCGGTGATATGCGTCAGGCGGTCGAAGTTATCATCCACGCCTTTGAGCGTTAACATCAGCTGTCTGCCGTTATAAACCGCTACGGCAACGTCCTCCATACACTCCGTCGCAACATCTATCGCGTCGAGCCGCCTCACCTCTTGCAACTCCGGAGCGTCCGCCGCCATCGTCTTCCCTGCCGCTGCGGTAATCTTCAACTGTGGGTCGAAGTTGGTTTGAAACGACGCGACCATATCCCTGAACCCGTTGAACACGCTCAACACAACTATCAGGGCGGCGGATGCGACGGTAACTCCGACGACGCTGATTGCACTAATCAGATTGATTGCATTAGTGCTCTTCTTCGAAAGAATATAGCGCCCGGCGACGAAGAACGGGATGTTCATTGACGGAGAAGTTCGTCTATATGCTCGATATAATCAAGGCTGTCGTCCAAGTAAAAACGCAGTTCGGGGATAATGCGGAGTTGGTTCTTCATCCGTGTGCCTAACTCATAGCGTATCTGCCCCGCGCTCTTTTGTATGTTGTCCAATATCTCCGCGCTCTTCTCCGAAGGGAATATGCTGACGTATGCCGTGCATACGCTCAGATCGGGGGAGACCCTCGTCTTCGTTACGCTGACTAATACTCCGCGGGTGCTTCTTGTCTGCCCCTGAAATATAAGGCTTAATTCCTTTTGCAACTCACGCGCTATTCTGCTTTGTCTTGTTCCTTGCATACTATTTCTTCATAATTATCGTCATCCCGTCGCGGACGGGCACTATGACTTTCTCCACTCTATCGTCCCCGGCAACGTAGTCGTTGAACCGACGTATTCCGAGCGTCTGTTTGTCGCGGTCGTATGCGGGGTCGAGGATATGCCCGTCCCAGAGCGTGTTGTCCGCAAGGATAAATCCTTTCGGGCGAATAAGGGGCAGAACGGCTTCGTATGCTTCGGTATAGTTGCGCTTGTTTCCGTCGATAAACGCCATGTCGAATACGATGCCGAGCTTCGGAGCTTCTTTCAAACCGTCGCCGATAATAAACCGTATCCTGTCCGAAACATCCGAACGCGCTATCCACGAGCGGGTGAAGTCCTCCAACTCGTCATTTATCTCAAAGGTGTAAACCATTCCGCCCTCGTCCAAACCCTCAGCCATACACATCGCACTGTACCCCGCATACGTCCCTATTTCGAGAATATTGCGGGGTCGAACCATACGAACGAACATCTTCAATATCCGCCCTTGCAAGTGTCCGCTCGCCATACGCCCGTTGACAAGACGTATGTTCGCCTCGTGATAAAGCGCGTGCAACAGCTCCGGCTCGGGGTCGATATGCGAGCGGATATAGTCGTCAAGGTTCGTGCAAACCGAGTGAATGCTTACATTCTCAACGAGTGAAGCCGAAGCTCGATGCAAGTCAGTGCTCATCCGAAGTATTGCGTACGATGCCGAGTATTGCCTCGACGGCGAGGCGGTAGCTATCTAATCCGAAGCCGCATATCACCCCTTTGCACGCCGAAGCAATCATCGACCGGTGCCGGTACTCTTCGCGCGCGTGTACATTAGATATATGCACCTCAATCACGGGTGCGGTCAGACTTCGTATGCAGTCGGCAAGAGCGATGCTCGTATGCGTGTATGCGCCGGCGTTAAGGATGATGCCGTCGGCGGTGAAGCCCGTCCGTTGCAACTCGTTTATCAATATCCCCTCAACGTTGCTTTGGATATATTCAAACGAGATATCCGGATAACGCTTGCTCAATAGGGGCATATACGTCTCGAAAGAGTCCTTCCCGTAGATGCCCGGCTCGCGTATGCCTAAAAAGTTGAGGTTAGGACCGTTTATAATAACTATCTTCATTTGCCGTTGGAAATAATGTATGTTGTTTGTTTACCCGTCGGATAAGGTTTCGTAAATTTGTGAACAAAAGTAATGAAATGCGGCGGATATGGAAAAGAAAAACCCTCAAAACATCATCAATAAGTATCTGCGTTACCTTAAATTGGAGCGTAATTACTCCCCTAACACTATCCTCGCTTATGAGCACGACATAGATTATCTGCTCCGTTTCTGCGCCTCTCGAAACACCGACGCGGCTGAGTTATCGCTTGCCGACTTGCAAGACTTCTCCCGACAGCTCGCCAAAGACGGCATCAAGCCCAAGTCGCAGGCGAGGATAATCAGCGGCGTACGCTCCTTTTACCGCTACCTCGTGCTCGACGGCGACATAGAGGACGACCCGTCCGAACTGCTCTCTCTGCCGCAGACAGGCACGCGCTTGCCGCAAGTGCTCACCGTCGAAGAAGTGGATGAATTAGAAGACTCCATCGACTTATCCAAGCCCGAAGGACACCGCAACAGAGCTATTATAGAGGTGCTCTTCTCTTGCGGCTTGCGCGTCTCCGAGCTCGTAAACCTTAAACTCTCTGATATTCACCCCGACGAGAAGACCGCACGCATCATCGGGAAAGGCAACAAGGAACGCCTTGTCCCCATATCCGACAGCGCATTACACGAGCTCCGGCTCTGGTATGATTGCCGTATGCATCTCAAAATACAACGGGGCGAAGAGGATTATGTATTCCTTAACAGACGCGGTGCACGACTCACCCGAACTATGATACTTATTATAATCAAACGTCAGGCGGCGGAAGCAGGTATAACAAAGACTATCTCCCCGCACACATTACGCCACTCCTTCGCCACCGAGATGTTAAAACGCGGAGCCGGACTCCGCTTCATTCAGGCGATGTTAGGGCACGAGGACATCGGCACAACCGAACTATATACGCACATCGATAACGTTATGCTCCGCGAAGAAATACTCCTTCATCACCCCCGTAATCTCCATGCAAACGAGAGAAACAAATGTAATGATAACGGTAAAACGACGGTTTAGTATCCTAAAAGCGCCGCTTTTACACTCTAAGAGCGGCGTTCTTACACTCTAAAAGCGGCGCTTTTTATATCAAAGAACGGCGCTTTTAGGTTATTATTTGTGTGGTTTGACCGGGCGTGAGTCGCGCAGAAAGCGTGTATGACGCGCCTGACAGAAGCTAAAAGGGGTCTCGTGCCTGCCGGCACGAGACCCCTCGCATATAACAACGACATTACTTAAAAGTAACTCATTTTAAACTTGGGCGGGGCGCGATTAGTATCCCGGGTTCTGCGACCAGTTGGTGTTTGTCTCCATCACACCCTCCGGAACGGGCATTAATCTGCGCCACAGCTCGGTCTTTGCGCCGGGGTTCAGAGTGTTCTTAAAGCCCCAGTCGTCCTCGAACATACCGAAGCGGATAAGATCCTGACGGCGCCACATCTCGCAGATGAACTCACGTCCGCGCTCGTCGATAAGCACTTGCTTGGTTACCGTTCCCTCAACTGCCTCGACGTGTGCGGCGCCCGAACAATCCCTCACTTCGTTGATCAGGCTCGCCGGCGTATCGCCGCGTGTTGCCGTTCCGCCGCGGTATATCGCCTCGGCTTTGGTCAAGAGGATATCTGCGTAGCGGAATATCGGAATATCATTACCCTGCTTTTTGCTGTATTGGCTGTAACAATTCTCCTCGCACGGATACTTTGCAAGACGGTATCCCGCCATCAGGCTCGATGCTTGCGACGTAGGTCCGACGTCGAGCGTGGAGAAGTCCTGCCAGCCGTCATACGTTGTGATGTCGGTGTAGACAATCGGTTCGCCCTCGTAATAGAGTATCTCGTCGGTGAGTTGATATTCGTTATTATAGTCGCGGATATATTGGTATCCGGTTGAGATCATATCGTTACGCTCGTCGCCGGGGAGGTTATAGCGCGCCACGGCTTCGGGAGTGAGTATCCATATACCGCCGCCGTTGGAGGTGTTTTGGAAGCCCCAGGGTCCGCTCGGGTTGCCGTCTTTATCAGTTGTAGAGTTGCAGTTGCGGAATTGGAGGAAACGATCCATCTCATGTCCGCCGTCGTAGCTTGCGCCGAGAGTCTCGGGGTCGAACGGCATGGCGTAGATAAAGTCCTTTATCTGCACGCCGTTGTCGGGCAGGAACTTCTTATAATATCCCGTGCCGACTTCGAAGGGACCGTGTTCGATTATCGAGTCGCAGGCGGCGATACAGTCGTCAAGCTTCGGGTTGGGAGTGTCGTATGTAACGGTAGTGATGTCGTTGGTGTACACGCCCCAGTTGAGGTAGAGCTTTGCAAGGAGTGCATACGCCATCCATTTGTTCGGCCGTCCGTAGGTGTCGGCATTGTTCTCTTCCGTCAGTTGGGGTATGACGGCGAGGAGCTCGCTCTCGATATATTCAGCCACTTCGGCGCGCGGCGTGCGCACCATTTCCTCATCGTCGTCAAGGACGTGGTTAAGCAACGGGGTGTCGCCGTACTCATCCATCATCATATAGAGATAGAAAGCGCGTATTGCACGTAGGGGCGCAACGAGAGGGTCATCCAAGGTCGGACCGCCCAGCTCCGAAATAATCGTGTTGGTGTAAGTACAGCCCGACATCAGGTCGCTCATCTGTCCCACTCCCGGAGTATCGTACCTCAGGTCGTGCGTCTCGGGGAACAACATTCGGCCGTTATCATACCAGCCGCCGTCCATACAAAGGGCCATTATCTCGTCGCCTTGTAACATCACGCCCTCCCAATAGTTACGTCCGAGGCACGCCTCGTTGCGCATATAGTAGTAACATCCCTCAAGTTTCGCGTTCACTGCAATCTCGCTGTCGGGATACGAGGTGTATTGAGAATCGATGTCGGTATCAAGGTCCGTGCAAGCGCAGACTAATGTCAACACACCCGTAAGGAATAATATATTGATATATTTCATAATACCTTGGAAAAGTTTTAGAAGTTAATGGTTGCTCCGAAGAGGAATTGGCGGGTGCGCGGGAAGTGGTCGTCGCGGGAGTCGATACCCGGCGTCAGACCGTCGAGGCATATCTCCGGGTCGCGTCCGGAGTAAGACGTAATGGTGAATACGTTGTTACACGAAGCGTAGATACGTATGTCTTTGAGCCATCCTTTGAAGCAGTCGCGGAAAGTATATCCGAGCGTAATGGTCTGCAATTTGAAGTAGCTGCCGTTCTCAAGATAACGGTCGGAAGGCATAGCGGAGTTGGTATCCGTTGCTTTCTGTTCCTTGATGACGGAAGCGAGGACGTTACGTCCGTCCTGTATTGAAGACATATCGCTGTAATATGCTTTCAACTCGTTGAATATCTTTTGTCCGAAGACGCCGGTGAAGAAGAGGTTGAGGTCCCAGTTGCGCCAAGTGAGGTTGTTGTTCCAACCCATGGTAAGCTTGGGTTGTGCGTTGCCCACGATAGTGCGGTCGTCTTCGCTCGGGTTCGTTGTTGTCTCTCCGGTGCGCTTGCCCGTCTCGGGGTCGTGCACGTAGAAAGTGGATACTCCGTCTTCATTGTATCCCGCCCATTCCCACATATAGAACGTACCGATCGGTTCGCCCTCTATGATGCGTTGCAGTGTTGCGGTGGACGCTCCCGGCAGGTTCGGGTTATATTCGTTGATGACGCCGGCGTTGTACTTATCGTTGGATATGCTTACAATCTTGTTGCGGTTGTGGGAGAAGTTGAGAGAGGTGTCCCAGTTAATCCCGTGCCGGCTTTGGAAGACTGCCGCGTTGATTGAGAACTCAACGCCGCGATTGTTCATCTTACCTACGTTGGCGGTAATCCAGTTGACCGGATAATAGCTCGTAGATACGGCATAGTCCCAAATCATATCCTTTGTCGTCTTGTTATAATACTCGATTGTACCGTTGATACGCCCGCCGAGGAATGCGAAGTCGAGCCCGATATTGAGCATTGTAGTGGTCTCCCATTTCAGGTCGTCGTTGACGTTACGCGCCGCCGTAAGTCCCTTATAACTGCTTTGGTTGCCGTTTGCGTCGGTATAGATGAAGCGGTCGCCTGCGGTGTAGTAGAAACGTGAGGTGTAAATGTCGAAGCCTTCGGAGTTACCGCTTTGTCCCCAAGCGACGCGGAGTTTCAAATCGTCGAAGATACCAAGGTCCTTAATAAACTTCTCTTCGGACAGACGCCAAGCGACCGATGCGGAGGGGAATGTTGCCCAACGATGGTTGGCACCGAATGCCGACGATCCGTCGCGACGTACCGCAACTTGCGCGATATACTTGCTCTGATACGAATAATTGAGACGGCCGTAGAAAGAAATCATACGGACGGTCGACTTGGTATTCGCCCAGACGGGATCGGTCTCCCACGAGTTCGCCATGCCGATGTTGTTCCACCAAAGCGTATCATCGTAGAAGTTATACCCGCGTGCGCCGAAACCCTCGCCCGTGTCGTTCTGCTCCCAAGAGTATCCGAGCATAACGCCGAGCTTGTGGTCGTCTTTAATCGTCGTGTCGTAATTGGCGTAGATTTCCATCAGCTTCTTGTAGTCTTCGGTTACGTTACGGCTCGTCTGCCCGTTCACTTTCGTGGTCTGCGACTGCTGCGAATAATAGTCTTTATAGCTATAATTCTGCGTCTCGTAAGAGAAGTTGGCGTTGAGGAAGAGTCCCTCTATAATCTTGGCGCTTATCTTTCCCACTGCCTGCAGACGTTTGTACGTAGCTCGGCTGACATCCTCGTATACGAGAGCCAAGGGGTTGTAGTTACGTTTCGGATTATGGTTCTCGTACCACGTGCCGTCCTCGAACTTCACCGGTACGAGCGGCGAATAGTAATACATTGCATTGTACACGGAAGCTCCCTCGCTATTGCGCGGCACGCCCCATTCGTTGCGAATGTTGCCGTTGACGCCGAGAGAGATGGTGAGGTGATCCTTAAGCGTCTTGGTTTCGCCGAACGTCCGGATGGTGAAGAGGTTGTTTCCCACGCCTTTGATTGTACCGTCGCGCCCGGTATAGTTCACGCTAACGTTATACATACTGCTCTTGTTTCCGCCTGAGATGGAGAGGTTGTGGTTGTGTGCGAAACCGGTGCGCTCCACTTCTTTCTGCCAGTTGGTGTTCGCTCCCTCGTCTAATCCGAGCGTCAGATTGTTATCCGCAGCGTATTGCCGGAGTTGGCTTGCGCTCATCATTTCGAGGTCGTTGACGATGTTATCGAACGATACATACCCGTTGTATGTAACCCGTGCGGGACCCTCTTGACCGCGCTTCGTGGTAATCATAATGACGCCGTTAGCGGCTTTCGAACCGTAGATTGCCGTTGCCGAGGCGTCGCGCAGGACGTCGATCGACTCTATGTCGGCAGGCGATACGAGGTTAAGGTTTACTCCCGGTATACCATCGACCACGTAGAGCGGCGAGGTAGAGCCGTTGAGCGTCGAAGCGCCGCGGAGAGTAAGCGAGTTCACGCCGCCGTTCGGGTCGGAGCTCTGTACGACTACTAATCCCGGCACCTTTCCTTGCAACAGCTGTCCGGGGTCGGTGTAGGAGCCGACGTTGAAGTCTTTCGACTTAACGGTTGTGATCGAGCTGGCAACATCCTTGCGCGCGATACTGCCGTATCCGATAACGACCAACTCGTCAAGCAGCTCGGAGTCGTCGAAGAGAGTAACGTCGATAACGTCTTTATCGACCTTTACCTCCTGCTTCGTATACCCCACGAAAGAGAATACAAGCGTTTTGTTCCGCTCGACATTGACGGCATAGTGTCCGTCGAGGTCGGTTATTGCGCCGTTCGTCGTGCCCGCTTCAACTACGCTCACGCCTATTAACGGCTCCCCGTCTTTGTCGGTCACGGTACCCTGTACCCGGTTCTGGGCCGAGACATAAGTACCGCACAACAAGAATGCGACAAAGAGCAATACTCTCTGTACGCCACATTGCTTTGTTTGTAGATTTAGCATAGATTTTAGTTCTGAGGTTAGTTATTGAATTAGAAGATTAGTTTATATGGATGCACGCCAAGTGCGCGTACGCTTTTATATTATGTATACATACATTATGTATCGTCCACGAGTCGGGTTATTTTGGTTGATTGTTTAGTTGAGTAAGTAACGTATTGCAAAAATATATACTTTGTAGATTATTGCAATATGTTAATGCAAACATTTATCATAATTTAACTTTGCCTGCCGGTGAACTCCGGCTGCACTCGTTGGGAAAACAAGCGAGGTTGTTTTCACTCGTTTGCACGGACCTTGCCCCTTTACGCCTTACCCTTAGTTGTTTCGCAATTTATTATATTTAACGGGGGTGTGAGG
>JAJPZE010000126.1 GCA_021204565.1 Prevotella sp.
TATGGGGTTATGGGTACCCATGATATGGGGTCATGCCCGGCGTTGATTATCAATAAGTTACGCATAGCCCCGGTTGCGTTCACCCATATACTTCGTGTGTGGTTACGTTACGACAAGGTCGGGACGCCCGCAACATATGCCCCGCTCAACTCGGGAGAGGCGTTTTTCACTCTTCGGGGATGGTGGAGTGAGTGGCGAGGGACGGTGTATCCCTGCGCTTTGCGGAGCGGCTAATGCTCAGAATAACGCCGATATAGATGCAGTTGATGATGGTTGACGTTCCGCCTTTGCTTATCAGCGGCAACGGCTGACCCGTAATCGGCACTAACCCGACCGCGACGCACATATTGAACAACGCCTGCACGGTCAGCATCAGAGCCAAACCCATAGCGAGGAAAGCGGGGAAGTTATTCTCGCAACGAGACGCGATACGCCCCGCCCTGTACATAAGTATGATGTAAAAAAACACAACCACAAACGCCCCGCCAAGCCCTAACTCCTCAATTATAATCGCATAAATGAAGTCGGAGAACGCTTGAGAAAGGAAGTCGCGCTCTTCGGAGTTGCCCGGTCCGACCCCGGTTACGTGCGACGAGGCGATGGCGATATACGAGTATGTGCGCTGCGCTCCCTTGCCCTCTATATCCACTTCGTCCGCCGGTTTCTTTTCGAAATCGAAGAACGCGAGGATACGTCCGCGCCAAACAGACGCCCTATGAAAGATTTTATCCGCTCCGCTCTCTTTTTTCTCCGGTAACGTTTCCGGAGCATCAATCGTCTCCGTTTGCTCCTCTTCCGCCGTGCTCCCGCCGCCGCCGATGCCGCCTGCAACAAAGATAAACAATATCGCGGCGACAACCAAACCCGCCGTTACTCCGCACAAGAGAAGCAGTTGCCGGCGCTGTACGCGCCCGATAAACATCATTATAAGTATTGTAATGGCGATGAGGAGCGCCGTCGACAGGTTCTCCGGAGCGATAAGCAAAATCATCGGAAGGCAGACCGTGAGCACCCACCAGAACGCTCGCGGGTCGGCTCCGCTATCCGTTTGCGTGCTGCCAAGTATCTGCGCGGTTGCCAGCACCATTGTTCCTTTCGCTATTTCCGACGGCTGGAACTGTATGCCGAGTAGGGAGACCCAACGGTGTCCGTCGTTTAACGCCACGCCTCCGATAAGCGCAACGATAAGGAGAATATACGACAAGGGGATTAGCAACGGGGTCATCACCTTGAAATACTTGCATTTGATGTTCAGGGTAACAATCATACAGAACAGCCCCAAGCACAGTATGCCCGCGTGCTTGATTACCGGCGACCAGTAGTTACCCCCCTTGTATGTCAGCGACGAAGAGGCGGAGAACACCTCCACCACACTGATTACGCAAAGGAAGAAAAACACCATCCAGATGACTTTATCCCCCTTGAATATGTTGCCCAACGTCTTGTTCATACCCGCTCCGCTTTATAACTCATTGACGCAAAGAACGAACTGTTCACCCCTGTCCTCCATATTTTTGAACAGGTCGAAGCTGGCGCAACACGGGCTTAACAACACCGTGTCGCCCGCCTGCGCCACCCGACGGCACGCCGCAACGCACTCGCGCATTGAATGCGTGTCCGCTACGGGCAAGCCCGCCCCGTCGAAACAAGTGTGCAACTTCGTGTTGTCGGCTCCGAGGAACACCACCGCGCGGCACTTCTCCTTTACCAACGGCATAATCACGTCGTAATCATTGCCCTTGTCCGTCCCCCCGAGTATCAGAACCGTGGGGCGGGTCATAGCTTCGAGCGCCACACGACAAGCGTCGACATTCGTCGCCTTGGAGTCGTTGATAAAGTCGATACCGGACTTCGTAACCACATATTCGAGGCGGTGCTCAACGCCTTTGAACTCCTTTATAGCTTGCTTTACGACGTTCTCCCCCACCCCTGCGGCGCGTGTTGCAAGGTATGCCGCCACGGCGTTACGGCGGTTATGATTGCCGAAGAGATGTGTTTCGAGCCCCAAGCGGGTGAAGTCGTCATCCGTAAAAGGCAGGAGCGCGGGATGTCCCGGCTTGGCTTCACGCGACGACGGCACGGGTTTCTCAATCGTCTCTCCCGACCTCCTGCGCTCCAACTCGCGGGGAACATATTCGTCGTCCGCCCAATATATGAAGCTGTCGGCGGGGGTCTGGTTCTGCATTATCCGCATTTTGGAGTTGATGTAGTTCTGCATGCGGAAGTCGTAACGGTCGAGATGATCGGGCGTGATATTCATTAACACGGCAATGTCGGCGCGAAAGTCATAACAGTTATCCAACTGGAAGGAGCTCAACTCCAACACATACCAATCGCATTCGCCGGCAACAAGCTGCATTGCAAGCGACTTCCCGATGTTCCCCCCGAGGGCAACGGTACGTCCGGAGCGGCGCATGATGTCGTAGATAAGCGTTGTGGTGGTTGTCTTCCCGTTGCTTCCCGTAACGCAAATCGTCTTGCCGCGCCGGATAAAACGCGAGCAGAACTCCGGCTCGGAGATAACGGGAAGCCCTTTCTCTATTACGCTTTTAATTATCGGGGCGGTATCGGGCACGCCCGGACTTTTCATTATCTCGTCCGCCGCGAGGATACTTCCGGCATCGTGTGAGCCCTCTTCCCAATCGATATTATGTTCGTTAAGGAGCGATTTATATTTGTCTTGTATCCGCCCGGAGTCGGATACAAACACGTCGTAACCCTCTTTCCGGGCCAGCAGGGCAACGCCCGCGCCGCTCTCTCCGCCGCCTAATACAGCAATCTTCTTCATCTAATCTTTAATGTAATTATTGCGAACGCCGCCAACAGGACGGTAACTATAAGGAAACGCATCGTTATCTTCGCCTCGTGATAAACCCTGCCCGAGCCGCGGAAGACATAACGACAATCGGGGTCCAGACGCTCGTCCTGCGTGCGGAAAGCGTCGTGTATGGGCGTGCGCCGGAACAGCCGTTGCTTGCGTCCGCGCCGCTTGCCGAGCTTGTAAAACGCAACTTGTGCAATCACGCTGAGGCTCTCGACAAAGAACACACCACAGAGAATGGGCAACAATAGCTCCTTATGGATGATTATCGCCCCTACGCCGATGATGCCCCCGATGGCAAGCGAGCCGGTGTCCCCCATAAACACCTGCGCCGGATAAGAGTTGTACCAGAGGAACCCGATCAGCGCTCCGACAAACGCACACATAAACACAACCAACTCTTCACTGCCGGGAATGAACATTATGTTCAGATATTCCGAAAGTTGAAAGTGTGAGCTGACATAAGCAAGAATGCCGAGCGCGACGCCGATGATAGCGGAATTGCCGGCGCACATGCCGTCCATACCGTCGTTAAGATTGGCGCTGTTGCTCACCGCCGTAACCACTAATATCGTCATCAATACAAACAGCAACCAGCCGCCCGCCGTGCGATATTTTCCCAAAAACCCCATTACGGCGGAGTAGTCGAGATGGTGTCCTTTGACGAAAGGTATTGTCGTGCGGAGCGATTTCTCAAGCTTCTCCTTATATATATATGTCGTCTTAGCGGGCGAAACGCCGGACGACGTATTCACGGTCTGCACCGTTTGCGGCACGAGAACCAAGTCCCTTTGGCACACGTCGGGCGAAAGCCAGAGCGTTAACCCCACAATAAATCCGATACTTATTTGCCCGAAAATCTTGTATTTGCCCCGCAAGCCCTCCTTGTTTCTGCGGAATATCTTTATGTAATCATCCATTCCGCCCAGCATGCCAAGCCAAACGGTAGTTACAATCATCAGTATAAGATATATGTTGCGCAAACGCCCGAGCAACACGACCGGCACCAATATGGCGAGAATGATTATAATTCCCCCCATTGTAGGTACGCCGACCTTTTGCGTCCCGAACGGATCAATTTTCTCCGAGCGTGCCGTCTCCGTGATTTGATGACGTTTCATATATTTTATAAACCGCGCTCCGAACCACGCCGATATGCACAGCGACAAGATTAAAGCTAACAGCGAGCGGAACGATATATACCCCCACATGTGGGAGCCTGTTATGCCGAACTGCTCGAGAAATCGAAAGAGATAATATAACATCTATAGTTTATTTATAACGCGGGCGGCGTTCTCTACAGCCCGAAAGCCGCGCGAACCTCCTCGCGATCGTCAAAATGATGTTTCTCCGTGCCGACAATTTGATAATCTTCATGTCCTTTGCCGGCGATAAGGATGACGTCTCCGGGGCGGGCAATCATCACTGCGGAGCGTATCGCCGCCCGGCGGTCGGTAATACGGAGCGCCGCTTTACGTTGGTCCGACGTCAGCCCCGCCTCCATGTCGTCTAATATAGCGTCGGGGTCTTCAAGGCGCGGATTGTCGCTCGTGAGTATGACCTTATCGCTTGCTTTCACTGCCTCGCGCGCCATAATCGGACGTTTGCCCTTGTCGCGATTGCCCCCGCAGCCGCACACGGTGATGAGTTCGCCCTTGCCGTTCATAACCTCACGCAACGCCTGAATAACGTTCACGATAGCGTCGGGCGTATGCGCATAATCGACCACAGCCGTCTTCCCGTCCCGGCTCCGGATATATTCCATACGACCGCTGACGCTCCGTAGCGTGCTGAGAACCAAAAGGATGTCCTCCGGCTGCTTGCCTAATAAGACTGCCGCGCCGTACACGGCAAGCAGATTACTTACGTTATAACGCCCTATGAAGCTCACTCCGACCTCGCGACCGTCTATCTCCAAGTACGTCCCTTCGAAGTGGCTCTCGAGTATGCGCGCCTTAAAATCGGCAGCGGAGCGTATGCCGTAAGTGCGCCGGCGCGCCTTGCAATTCTGCACCATCATCGCTCCGTTCCGGTCGTCGGCGTTTGTAAGAGCGAATGCCTTACGGCTCAGGGAGTCGAAGAATTTCTTTTTCGCGTCGCGGTAGTTCTCAAATGTCTTATGATAATCTATATGGTCGCGGGTAAGGTTGGTGAATATGCCGCCCTCAAAGGTCAGCCCGCCGATACGTTGCTGGGCGATGGCGTGCGACGAGCACTCCATAAACGCATACTCGCAGCCCGCCTCCGCCATATCGTGGAGCAAGCGGTTGAGCTCTATCGGGTCGGGCGTTGTGTGTTCCGTCGGTATCGCCTCGCCCTCAATATAATTGCAGACTGTCGACAACAACCCGCATTTATGCCCCATCTTGCGGAACATCTGATAGAGAAGAGTGGCGATGGTGGTTTTCCCGTTCGTGCCGGTAACGCCGACTAATTTCATCTTCCGCGAGGGAAAATCATAATATGCCGTCGCCGCCGGACCCGCCGCCGCTTCGGTTGAGGACGTCTCTATATACGTTACATCCCCGCTTATATTCTCCGGGAGCTCTTCGCACAGCACGGCGGAGACGCCTTTCTCTATCGCCGCAGGTATGAAGCGATGTCCGTCGGTCTGCGTTCCTTTCACGGCAATGAACAGGTGTCCGGGCGCAATACGCCGGGAATCGATATTCACGCCCGTTATTTCAACGTCGGCATTTCCCGTTACGCGCTTTACTTGAATATTGTTTATAATCTCCGAAAGTTTCATATATGAGGTTATGAGGTTATAGGTTATGAGGTTATGGAGAGTGTAAGCACGCACGTCTGACCTCGTTTCAGAGCCGTTCCCGGCGCAATGCTCTGCTTCCTTACGCTACCCTTACCGTTGACTTGAACACGTATGCCGCGGCTCTCTAAAAGATAAACGGCATCCTTTGCGCCCATCCCGACGACGTTCGGGACAAGGTTATCGCGCTCGCTCCGGTTATGCCGCAGCGTAACGGAAGAGCCGTTATCAACAACAGCCGAGCCCCATACGGGCGTGCCCGAAGCGTAGTTCCCTTTCCAATCGATGTTGGTTTTCAAGTCCAAACAGGTGAGGATATAATTCGCCGAGAGCATATTGCCGCACATCACCTCCGGTATTCGCTCTACGCTGTTCTCCGCCGTTAAGTCCGCCGCATCGCATACCAAGTCGCGCGCCATCACCCCTTCGGCAATCTGGCGGAATACTTTTCCGCTCATACCGCCCCCCGACGCGGGCAGCCCCCACTTCTTTATACAAACGATACACGAGTATCGGGGCGCGTCGGAAGGGAAGTACCCGGCGAAGGAGAGCCAATATCCCGTTGTGCCGCTCTTATACCCCTTGCTGCCCTGCGATACCTGCGCCGTACCCGTCTTGCCCGACACTTGGAACAGCGGCGAACCCGCGGGCTTGCCCAATCCCTGGCTCACAACGTGCCGCAAAACGGTCTGTATCGTCTTGATTGTCGACTCCTTTGCGATATGCTCTTTGATTACTTCTGTCGGGAACTCGGCTAACACGACGCCGTCCTTCACTGCGGCGCGTACGAAACGCGGCTTCACCATCCGCCCGTTGTTGGCTATCGCGTTGTAAAAGGTAAGCGTATTAATCGGTGCAAGCTGTGTATTATAACCTATACTCATCCAGGGCAAGTAGGTCTTATCCTCCGGCTGACCCTTCGCATTCAGCTTCGGATAGTTGATAATCGGGGGGTTATAACCCACGAGAGGGAGCCCCAAGTCCTCCGCCATACCTATTCGATAGAGCCCGTCGATATACTTCTGCGCATTCTTCGAATAATAGTTGTCGATAGTCCAACTCACTCCGACGTTCGAGCTCACCTCTAACGCCCGCGCGAGATTTATGTCGCCGTAACCCCCGGTCGAAGCCCAGTTGTGGTCCTTCATCTTCCGGGAGTGCATCTCCATCACGCCCCCGCCCGTATGGATAATCTGACTTGTGTCGCATACGCCGTCGTCTAATGCGACCATAACCGACGCGGGCTTGAACACCGAGCCCGGTTCGCAGCGGTAGTTGATTGCCGAATTGATCACCTCACGATATTCGCCGTCTTCGCATTTCGTCATATTGACAATCGCTTTCACGTCCCCCGTCGCCACCTCCATCAATATCGCGACACCCATCTCCCCGTTTACTTTCGGGTCTTTGAGTTCCTCTATAAGCGCCTGCTCCGCTATATCCTGCATCTCGACATCGATTGTCGTAACGATATCCATCCCGTTCACCGCCGGCTCGTCGACAATAGAGATATAACGATTTAGCACCTTCCGGCGGCGCATAAGCCCTTGCTCGCCGCGAAGAAGAGAATCATACGACAGCTCCAAACCGCAACGAGCCGTATCCTTAGCCCCGAACATATCCCCTATCGTACGGGCTGCAATAGAGCCGTAAGGGCGCCGGCGAGCGTTGTATTCTTCGGTATAGAACCCTCCCTTGTATGAAGCCATCGAGAATATAGGCAGCTCCTTCACCGATGAATATACGGTATAGTTCACCCTTCGGGGCCATATAGCGCAACGGGTCGACTGCTCCGACTTGCCCTCGCGTAAGATCTTGCGGAACTCCTCCGCCGTCCGCGAGGGGAAGATGGCGTGAAGGCCGGCGCAGATAGAGTCTTCCTTATCGTCCCAAAGAGTATCCGCCTTGGAGTTGCTCATCGCGTTGAAATCTACAAACAGACGATATTCGGGCAACGAGCTGGCAAGGAGTTGCCCGTCGCAACTCAATATATTGCCCCTGACGGGCATAACCGGCACGCTGTCCCGCTTCACTCTGTCAGCCACACGGCTCCAATAATCGTGCTCGACAGTCATAATGTATCCCGCGCGTACGACAATAGAGATGGCGACCGCCGTCATAAGCACGAAGAAACACTTATAACGGAACATGGTTCTCTTGTGGTCTAATTTGCTCATATTTCTTCTTCCCCCTTTACCGTTATTCAGGCACCTCGATGATGTACGGCGGCTCGGCAGAGCGCTGCAATAAAGAGTCGTTATTTATCTTCAACAGTTGGATTATGCGGCTCTCGCGCGTGTGTTCGGTCAGGTCGCTGCGTACCGACAGGGCGCGGTATTTGGCGTCTTTGAGCTGCGTCGAAAGGCGGTCAATCTCAAGTATATATTTCTTATAGCTGTATCCCTGCGCAATATACGCAATGAGGAAAACCATAATTATCAACACAAGCCATATCTGCCGGCGCACTATCTCCGCCGTCAGTATCTCGCCCCCGATAATCTTGCGGAGCGAGAAATTATGGGTGCTGGCGGGCGTATCCTCCTCTGTCGCCTGCTCTTTTATAATCTGCATTAGCGACGCTTTCGCGCTCGTCTTCGCTTCGTCCTCTGCCGGCGCAAGCCCCGGAGCAATGTCTTCCGCGCCCTCTATCTCGTTCTTCTCTTTCATTCGCTTATATCTTCTCCGCTATTCTAAGCTTTGCGCTGCGGCTTCGGGGGTTGTTCTTCAGCTCTTCTTCCGACGGAGTAATCACCTTGTTATTCACTTGCCGCATCGCCGCCCTGCACGTGCCGTAGAGGATGGCGTCCGCTTCTCCGCCGCCGGTGCTTGTTCGGAAAATGTTCTTAACTATTCTGTCCTCAATCGAATGATAAGTTATAACCGATATTCTGCCCCCTTGCCGGAGCAAACCGACGGCATCCGTGAGCATCCGTTCTAAAGCTTCCGTCTCCTGATTAACCTCCATTCGCAACGCTTGAAACATCTTCGCCCGCTCTTTCTTCTCCCTCTCGCGGGGGAAGAGGGCGTCGGTCGCGCGGAGCAGATCCCCCGTCGTAACAATCGGTTTCGTCTGTCTCGCGGCTGCAATAACGCTTGCCAAGCGCCGCGCCTGACGCAGTTCGCCGAAGTAATAGAATATGTCAGCAAGCCGCTCTTCACTCTCCTCGGCTAACAACTCCGCCGCAGTGCGCCCGCCGGAGCGGTTCATTCGCATATCCAAAGGAGCGTCGAAACGAATAGAGAAACCGCGCGACGCATCGTCAAAATGGTGTGCCGACACGCCTAAATCGGCTATCAATCCGTCTATTTGCTCCACTCCGAAGTAACGCATCCAATTGTTCAGCCAGCGGAAATCGCTCCGTATGAACGTCAGGTTAGCGTCCTCAGGCACGTTCGCTTCCGCGTCCTCGTCGCGGTCGAAAGCGTAGAGATGTCCCCCGCCGACCGCCGTCAACCGCCGCAAAACCTCACGGGAATGACCGCCGCCGCCAAACGTTACGTCGACATAAACCCCGCCCGAACCGCTGATATTCAGCCCGCCGACGCTCTCCGAAAGGAGAACGGGCACGTGATAAGCCGATGTTGAAGAAGGTTGCATATACCTTAAAAGACCACGCAAAAGTAATGTAAAGGCACGGAAAAGACAAACAAAAAATATGTTTTTATTGACTGCATACAACGCCTTATAAAGTGTATAACGCCGCCGGAGATGCACGGGAAAACAGCCTTGCCGGCCGGTTACGAGCGGCATAACATACGCTATAAACCCGTCAAACCACGATACCCATAATGTAAAAGCGCCGCTCTTAGAGTGTAAAAGCGCCGTTCTTAGAGTGTAAAAGCGCCGCTTTTAGGGGGCAAAACCGCCGCTTTTAGAATACAAAACCGCCGCTTTTAGGTTATCATTACTGCATAATGAGGCGGGAAGAATTATGTGGAGAGCGCAACAAACCACGTGTAAAGAGCGGGCGCAAGCTATGCCCGCTCCGTTCTTTGCAATGGGGAATATTCCCGACAACTACGTCAACCGGCTGCCGGTTACATGACAACGAACTTCTTTCCCCCTTTTATATATATGCCTTTCGACGGATGAATTACGCGCTTGCCGGTAAGGTCGTATATCGGCATATCGGTTGTTTCGCCGCTCAATAGATTAATATCGCGCACGCCGCCTGTGTATCCCCCGTCGCCGTAAAAACCGGTTATGATTGCGTCTTTTATGTCCGGCTTCGTCCATTGGGGTACGCTCCTGTCCGCTCCGTCCGACAGAGTCATCCAATAAAACGGGGCATAACCGTATTCGCGGGCGAGGCGTATATATCCTTTGGTGAAGCCTAAGAACAGCTCGGGATTATCGGCATATGCACCGGCATCCAACGAGCCGCACTCCCCGAGAATGACCGGCGCGCCTTTCGACATCAGGTTTTGTTTTACTTTTTCAAAGCATTGGCGCGTCCCGTCCAGACTTTCTTCGAGCGCGGAGCCGAGCGAAGGATAATAATGCACTTCGAAGATGATGTGCTCCTGAGCGTCGTCTGCCGGGTAATTCATATTTACAAGCGGGTCAACAAGGTGATTATTCCAACTCCCGTCCCCCGAACATGCGGCGTAAGTACATAAGACAAGGTTGCGCTCGGCATTGTTTCCGCCCGTCGCTCTGACAGCGTCGACAAAACTCTGTGCATAGTTGTTAATCGCCGAATACGCATCCGCGGCAACGGCGGAATCATATCCCGACGGCGTGCCGAACGAAGCGAAGCACCACGAATCATACTCATCGAGCATCTCGTTATATGCCTCGAAGAGGAGCCGCTCGTCGTAATCCTTAAACTCATCGGCTATATTTGTCCAAAGCGTTTCATACCTCGCCCTTGCGTCGGAGTACGTTTCGCCGGCGGCACGAAGCCACGCCGTGTTCGCCGAACCCGTATCGTGATGTACGTTTAATATGCAATAAAGCCCGGCATCTATTACATAATCGACAACCTCGTGCACACGTTTCATCCACTCGCTGTCGACGTTGCCGTCCGCGTCTGCGTGCGGATACCACGTTACGGGCACACGTATTGCGCCGAATCCGGCGTCCCGAAACATCTCGAAAAGCTCCGGCTCGGTTACCGGTTGCCCCCAAGCGGTCTCGTATGCAGCGGGGGTGCAGTCGGTCCAAAGCTCTATCCACATATTGTCAAGATCCCCCGAATTGCTGTCGAGAGTGTTGCCGAGGTTCCAGCCGACCCGCATATTCGCCACGGCGGATGCGGCGTTCTCAAACGTTTGAGCCTCGCCCGTAATCGTTGCCGACGCGGCTATGATAAAGACAAATATAATTACAAACGCTCTCTTCATTATTTTAATAAGTTTCTTTGGCGCACTGCCTCAAAGACAAGAACGGCGGTGCTGATTGATACATTAAGCGAATCGAGACACCCGCACATAGGGATACGCACGTGCCGGTCGGCGTTCCCGCGCCACAGCTCCGTGAGTCCCGTCGCCTCGTTCCCCACCACAAGCGCCGTTGCGGGGCGCATATCAACCCGCGTATACGGCTCGGAGTCTTGCAACTGAGCCGTAAGAATGCTTACGCCACGTCCCTTTAAGAACGCTATGCACTCCGCCGACGTGCAGCATATTGTCGGGACGGTGAATACCGCCCCTATTGAACTGCGAATTACGTTCGGATTATACAAATCGGTCGAAGTGTCGCAAACGAACACCGCAGATACGTTCGCGGCGTCCGCCGTGCGCAGGATTGCCCCGATATTGCCCGGCTTCTCCACGCCCTCGACGGCGATATAAAGAGGGTTATTCGCCGCCGGGAGGTCGTCAAACGCAAGTTTCTTCGCCCGTACAACCGCGATTATCCCCTCCGTTCCGCCCCGGTATGCCGCGCGCTCGTATACGTTCCGGGCAAGCGCATACGCGGGTTTGGTCTTTATCAATGTCGCAAGAGGCTCGAAAGGTTGTAATATCTCCGGGCAGAAGAATACCGCTACAACCTCGAATCCGGCACTTAGACAATGAGTCAGCTCGCGTCTCCCCTCAACCACGAACAGACCTTCTTCGGCGCGTGCCCCCGCTTTTTGTCCGAGGAGAAGCAAGTGCTTGATTTTCGTGTTCTGCGTGCTTGTAATCCGTTCGGGTGTCATACATTATTCAATATATGAACTCATATCAACCGCGCACTCCGCCAATCCGTCGCCCGAACAGACGAGCCGTATGTCCCCGGCCGTCTTCGTGGTTTGAATAATCACTTGCGCGTGCCCGTTGAATGCCGGGAATGCAAACGACTTGCAGTTAATATCCTCGGGATGATCTATAACCCCGCACGCCGGGTCGCCATTACCCGCGCCAATTATCCTGCCCTCTCCCGTAAGGCTGAACGTCAGCTCCGGGCAAGCGTCAGGCACGAAACGGTCTTTCCCGTCGGTAAGATCAATATTCACAACCGCCACGTCCTGCCCGTCGGCAACCAACATCGTGCGGTCGGCATATGCCTTTATACGCGCCGCATTTTCCGATGTTTCAACCGTATCAACCGCAACTGCTTCGCCGCCGATGTAACCCTTTGCAACCACCCTGCCCGGCTTATACACCGCTTTCCAAGAGGCGTGTCCGCCCTGAGGCATAGGTTGGCGCCCGAGCGCTTCGCCGTTGACATTAAGCGAGACCTCTTCGCAATTCGAATACGCCCAAATATCTATCGTCCCGCCTTCGTGCCCCGAGAGATTCCAATGGGGAAGTATGTGAACCGACGGGGTATCCGTCCAAACCCCTTTAAGGTAGTGCGCCTCGTCCTTGAAGAAACCGCAATAATCGAGTACGCCGAACTCGGAGTCGTGCGCAGGGTACGTCAACGGGTTCGGCTCCCCGCGATAATCAAAGCCCGTCCAAAAGAAACAGCCCGCCGCCCAAGGGGTCGCGCCGTAAAAACGCCAACCACGCTCAACGCCTTGTGTATAACTCTCAGGCGTATTCTGTGCCGATAACGGATTATAATCCACGCCGTGAAGACTGTCGGCAGGTATTCTGTTGAGCGACACCATACGTCCCGGCACGTCCTCATAGTTGAAATATACGCCCCGCGTACCGCAACCGGTAGTCTCCTCAGTACCCGCAATTACGCGGTCGGGATATTCGTTCCGGCGGTTGTAAACGTCGTTTTGGACAATATAATTGTACCCCGCAACGTCTGTTCCCTTTATCAATTCCGTCCCCCCGGCGTTAGCTACGGTCGAGCGTCTGGTGGGGTCGAGGCGGCGCGTAATCTCCCTCATGGATGCCGCAACGCGCGTCCCCGTAACGCTGTTCTCCAATCCCCACTCCTCATTACCGTCGCTCCAAAGAATGATGCACGGATGATTGCGGTCGCGACGGATAAAGTTCTCCAACAGACGCACGTGATAATCATTAGTCCCCATCAGGCGGTTCTCCTCGACAACAAGTATGCCCTCCTCGTCGCAAATATCTAATAACGCCGGCGAAACCGGGTTATGTGCTGTGCGGCAACTATTGCAACCGAACGCCTTAAGCCGCTTCACGCGCCACCGCATAAGCGCTTCCGGCATGGCTGTGCCTGCTCCGGCGTGATCCTGATGTATGTTCACGCCTTTAAGTTTGATATTCCGCCCGTTGAGGAAGAACCCGTTCTCCGCCGTGAACTCCACTCTCCTTATCCCCGTGCGCGTAACGTACGTATCAACGGTTGCGCCGTCACGGATAACCTCAGTACGTATCTCGTAGAGATAGGGCGTATCTAAATCCCAGAGATTGGGGCGGTCGACATTGATATGAATATCGTTAATGCTTGCCTTGTCTTTCGCTCCGACGTGCAACAAACGGTCGTCAGCCCGCCCCGCTTCACGTCCGGCGCCGTCTATGAGCGTCGTTCGTATAATGCAGTCCGCCGCCGCAAGCGAGCTGTTCTCTATCTCCGTCTCGACAGTGAGCAGTGCCGAAGAGTAATCAGCGCTTATGTCCGAATACGCGAAAGTGCCGAACGCTCCGACGTGCACCTCAGCTTCTTTAACCAGCCATACGTCCCGGTAGATGCCCGCACCCTCGTAAAACCAACCCTCCGCCAGTGTTGCGTCGGCGCGCACGCATACAAGATTGTCGCCGCCGTAATTGATATAATCGGTTATGTCGTACACTTGCGTCGCATATCCGCTCGGCTCCGACCCCATATAAACGCCGTTGAACCAAACCCGCGCATCACGATAAATGCCGTCAAACTGCAGGTATAAGTGCCGTCCGAGGTCGGTTTCGGGTATCTTGACATGCAACCGGTACCAACCGACAGATGTCTCCGGATACTTATAACCGACGGGTTTATATCCGTGCGAATGTGATGCGTCCGCATCGTAAGGCAAGGTCGTTGCCCAGTCGTGCGGCACGCGGACCTCCCGCCACTCTCCATCGTCGAACGCCGGAGCGTAGGGTCCGGCGTTGTGGAGCGACGCCGCTTTGGTCAAATAGTTGAAGTATTCCGTGCCGCAACCGAAGTCTTTGACCGGGTCGGAGGCGTTGCCGAAAGCGAAACGCCATCCCTCGTCCAAGCGTATCTTCTCCCTTTGCGCCCCGGCAGAGAGGGTCAGCAATAAAGTCAAAGCTAAGATAAGGAGACGTTTCATAACCGGATTAAGATATGTATTAAATGCGCTTCACCACCTCCGCCATGCGCCTCAGACCCTCCGTCATCCTCGCTCGCGGGCAGGCGATATTTATGCGCAAATGCTGCTCTCCGGCGGGATCGCCGTACATCGCTCCGCCGTTTACCCACACTTTTCCCTCACGTAACAAACGCTCGGACAGCGTCTCCGCATCAATACCGAGCGCGCTCACGTCCGCCCAAACAAGATATGTGCCCTCCAAACGGCATACCCTCACGCGGGGCATCTCACGGGCGAAGAAACGGCGCAAGGCAAGGTAATTATCGTAAAGATACGCGCAGAGAGCGTCGAGCCAGTCCGCTCCCTCGTCGTACGCCGCTTGTAAAGCGACGATGCCGAATGTGTTCAAGTCGCACACCTCGTTGTCATTCACAGCGCGGTCAATTAGTTTTCTCCAATCGGGATTGTCGCAGATGATGTTCGCAATCTGCAGTCCCGCGAGGTTAAACCCTTTCGTGGGCGAGACAAGGGTGATGTTCCGCCCCGGCATATTTGATACCGAAGCGAAGGGAATATATCTGTATCCGGGCATCACTATCTCGCAGTGTATCTCGTCGGAGACGACAATCACTCCGTTGCGGGCGCATATCTCGCCGAGCCGTTGCAACTCTTCCGCCGTCCAGACCCTGCCCGTAGGGTTGTGAGGATTGCAGAGGATGAAGAGCTTCGTATCGGGTTTGGCGGCGCGCCGCTCGAAGTCGTCAAAGTCGATAACGAAGCTGTCGCCGAACGCTTTAAGGGGCGACATCTCCGCTCTGCACCCGTTATTTCTTACCGAAGAGAAGAAACAGTTATACGCCGGCGTATGAAAGAGAACGCCGTCGCCCGGCTTGGTCAATGCCTTAATCACGCACGAGGTTGCCGCGACCACGCCCGGAACCGGCATAATCCAATCCTTTTGAATGTCGAGAGCGTGCCGGCGGCGAAACCAATTGATAACCGACGAGTAATAACTTCCCGGCACAACGTTATAACCGAATACGCCGTGGTCGAGCCGTTTCTCAAGTGCGGCGATGATTGAAGGCGCCGCACGGAAATCCATATCCGCTATCCACATCGGCAGGACATCATCCCCGACACCCTCGCTCCACTTCAGACAGCCGCTCCCCCGACGGAAAGTCAGAAAGTCGAAATCATATTTCATCGCTTCAAACGACGGAGTTAAGGTATCTCTCAGCCTCTAACGCAGCCATACAACCCGTACCGGCGGCAACCACCGCCTGGCGGTAATGCGGGTCGGCACAATCGCCCGCGGCGAACACGCCCGGCACATTCGTGCGCGGCGAACCCGGCTCGGTCTTTATATAACCCGCCTCGTCGGTCGCCACGAACTCCTTAAAGACATCGGTGTTCGGCTTATGACCGATTGCAAGAAAGAAGCCGTCAATAGCTATATCCACCGCTTCTTCCTTGTCCGTACCCATAAACTTCAACAGATGAGCGCCCTCAACGCCGTTCTCGCCGTACAGTCCGACGGTGTTGTGATTATACAGAATCTCTATCTTCCCGTTCTTTTCAACCCGGCGGCGCATAACGTCGGAAGCGCGCAAATAGCTCTTCCTGACAATCATATATACTTTCGAGCACAGCCCGGAGAGATAGATGGCCTCCTCGCAAGCCGTGTCGCCGCCGCCTACAACCGCAACCCGCTTCTTCCTGTAAAAGAACCCGTCGCACGTCGCACATGCCGACACACCCTGCCCGGCGTACTTTTTCTCGTCGTCCAAGCCAAGGTATTTAGCCGACGCACCCGTGGCGATAATCACCGTCCGCGCCTCTATCTCCCGGTCATTGTCGTCGTATAGGCGAAGCTTTCCGCCGGAGAAGTCAACCCGGACAATAGCTCCGCTGCGGATATCAGCGCCGAAACGCTCCGCCTGACGGCGCAAATCATCCATCATAACGTTGCCGTCTACGCCGTCGGGATACCCCGGGAAGTTTTCGATAGTTGTCGTTTGAGTCAGTTGCCCGCCGGGTTGCAAACCGCTATACAGAAGCGGACGCAAGTTTGCACGTCCCGCATAAATCGCCGCGGTGTACCCTGCCGGACCGCTACCGATTATAACACATTTAGATTGCTCCATAGTTAAGGTTTTCGATTATCAGATTATATAAAAACAAAACGTGCGCTCCAACGCAATATTATCTACGTTTGAACGCACATTCCGATATTGTTTTGTTTAACGCGTGCCGAGCGCCTGCGGCTGTAAAGCGATGATAAACGGTTTGTAAATACAAACAATTTATTTCTTGTTCAGCTTGCCGTAACGGCTCATAAAGCGGTCAACACGACCCGCCGTATCCACGAGCTTGCTCTTGCCCGGATAGAAAGGGTGCGATGTTGACGATATCTCTACCTTAATCAGCGGGTAGGTCTCGCCCTCGAACTCAACCGTTTCGTTGGTCTTGCACGTCGACTT
>JAJPZE010000190.1 GCA_021204565.1 Prevotella sp.
CACGAGCCTTTCGTGTAAATCTCTCCAATAAGCTTTAAGTCGAGCTTGTCGCTTATTGCGAAATAATATCCGCCGTCTTTGAGATAAAAGCCGCGCGACGATTCGTCGCCGTATGAAGGCATTATAAACCCGCTCGAATACTTCGATGAAAAGGGAAAGAAACCATACGGAATAGCTAAGGGCAACGGAACGTCCGCCACAACAAGATACGCCGGACCGAACACGACATCCTTACCCGGACGAAGTTTCGCTCTTGATATTGCTAAATAAAAGTCCGGATCGTCGGCATCACAAGTCGTGTACTTCCCGTGCCTGAGATACACTTCCCCGCTCGCTAAGCGCTTCGACAGCTCGCTCGTCATAAAGCCCTCCTCTTGCTCCGTGGTTACGTTTTGTATCAAGCCCTTTTTCGTCTTGTAGTTGAACGACATCGTGTCGCTCTCATACGTGTCGCTACCCATCTTAAACACGGGAGTGCCCGTCAGCTCCGTCTCCGTCGTATCCGACCATACGCCCGTAGCGTGAACCATTGTCTGCTCCATACTCATATCCACTCTCTCCGCCGCAAGATCCATATTCTGATATGTAACCTTGCTGTTGCCGAACAGATATGCTTTCTTCGTCTCGCTCAGGTAAACCATTGAGTCGTCCGACGTATAGTGTACCGGCGACTCGATTGTATTCTTTTTCAAACGGTTAAGCGAATCCTTATAGATACTGTCGTCAATCGCCTTGTTGTGTAAGTATATGGCGAGTTCGAGAGAGTCCATCAGCGCCGTGTCAGGCTCTTGGCAGAGACTGTCAGAGATTGAGAATAGGCTATCAACTAAGGAGTCCTCGGAAAGAGTCAAACTATCTTCTCCCTTCGCCACAGACTCTATGTAGCGGTCTAACGAGTCGTTATCTTCTCCTGAGGGAAAGTTGCCCGGCCGGCGTCCCCGACGGTTGCCCGCAGCGACCAACACAACTATAAACAAGAAGAATAATATGCCCCCCTGCCGCCTCATTTGAACATTTCGTGTAGGCGCAAGAACCGTTCATAACTGCCCGCCGAGTAACTCTTCATCGACGCAAAGACACGTTCGAGAGGCTTCTCTCTCTCGGCGTGCGTCTTCGAAAAGAACTTGTCGGCGTAACAAACCACTTGTTCTTCAAGCGTCTCGGGCAGGAAATCGCGCTCGGGAAGGGGCAACCGCTCGGCTCGTATCTCCTCTGCCGTCAGGCCCGACCCCGTATGACGCTCGCACACACGCGCCCAACGTTTAAGCAGGTCAAGGGGAAAATATTGCTCCCAGCCGTCGTCAAGCAACATCCGCGCGCCGCAGATGCCGTGCCGGATATACGGTTCCGTGCCGAAGCAATGTATGCCCGGAGCATCGCAACGTATGATACCGATGTCGTGGAGCATAGCTGCCGAATAAAGGAAGTCGCGGTCTAAAGGAAGAAGAGGGTGGCGCTCGGCAATGAGCAACGCACGTTCAGCCACCTTCTTGCTATGCGTAAGGAGAACGGAGCGTAAAGCTCCATCCTCCGTATAATACCTGTTTATGATGTCGAAGACAGTCAAATAAATAGCTCTTCCGCTTATAACGTCGAAGACGTTGATTAAGCATAACACTTCGTGTTATCATCGCTCGCTTCTTGGGCTTCAGCGTGGGGATAACCTTCCTCGACCCGCCTGTTAGACCCCCTGCCTGCGTTGTATATAAGCAAGCACATCCCCTTTCTTCACCTTCGCGCCTTGCTTGGCATTAATCTCTACCAGCCGTCCGCCGAGAGCCGCAGGGACGGTCAACAGCTCGCCCCACGTGGCTAACATCGAGCAAAACGCCTCGCCGTCGGCGTATTCTTTGCCTATAAACGGCTCTGCGGACGGTGAGGCTTCGCCGTCGCCGCCCACCTCCCAGAGTACTTGTCCGTTGCAGGGAGCGGTTACGGCGTCCGCTTTCGCGTGCTTGAATGCCGTCAATTCTTCAACGGAAAGTTTGTTCCCCAGTGCCGCGTCCTTCGCCTTTTGCAGGTCGGCAAGGAAGTTTTTCTTCGCCTGACCGCTCTTATAGTTGCGGTATTGTTCGGGGTGCATCGCCAGCTCGAACAGTTCTTCGTTGTCCTGACCGTAGTCCCAGCCGTTCGTGTTCATTTCCTTGCGGAACTCGTCAAGCGCGTCAGGATAAAGCGTGTGCGGGTCTACATCGACGAACTCCCTGCCCTGAGCCTTTGCAAGCTCTATTATCTCGGGAGCCAACTCGCCCGGCAGTTTGCCCGACTTGCCCAATATCATACCCCACACGGCGTCATCCATCATCACGTATCTGCCCTTGCCCTGCTCTATCGTGAGCAAGTTGAACAGAGCGATGTTCTTAACGTATTGCGAGAACGGAGTAACAAGCGGGGGATAGCCGACACGCGGCCAAACGTACTCCACCTCGTTAAACAGCGCAACTAACATATCGTCGGTCGACATCTCCGGCTCGCCCTTCTTCTTCCGAAGATTATTTATCACGCCTTGTATGCCGCCTAAATCCGACATCATCGACCCCATCATACCGCCCGGCAGTCCGCATCCTAATAAGAGCGAGCTGGTATGTTTGTTTGCCGGATTAATGAAATAACCCAACCATTCGTCAATAAACTCTTGAGTCAGAGTACGTGCACGCATATATGCATTCATATTGATTTCCGGCACGTCGAAACCGGCGTCGGCAAGCATCTCGCGGACAGATATAATGTCCGGATGAACCTTTCCCCACGACAACGGCTCCATCGCCGTATCGATAATATCGGCACCGGCACGGCACACCTCCAACATCGAAGCCATCGACAAACCCGGTCCGGAGTGCCCGTGATATTCGATTATAACGTCGGGGTGTTTGTCTTTTATCGCCTTTGTGAGCCGTCCCAGGAAGCCCGGACGACCTATACCCGCCATATCTTTTAAGCAAATCTCCGGCGCCCCCGCCTCTACGAACAAGTCGGCTTTACGGGCATAATATTCAACGGTATGCACCGGAGAGGACGTTATACACAACGTCGCCTGAGGCGTCATCCCCGCTTCCGCCGCCCAACGGATAGACGGGATGATGTTCCGCTCGTCGTTCAGACCGCAGAAGATACGGGGAATGTCAACCCCTTGAGCGTGTTTAACTTGGTACATAAGGCGCCTTACATCGTCCGGCACGGGATACATCCTCAACGCATTCAACCCCCGGTCGAGCATGTGAGTCTTTATCCCGACTTCGTTGAACGGACGACAAAATGCGCGTACGGCAGCGTTCGGATCCTCGCCCGCAAGCAAATTAACCTGCTCAAACGCACCTCCGTTCGTCTCCACGCGGGCGAAACAACCCATATCGATTATGACCGGGGCAATACGCTCCAACTGGTCTTTACGCGGCTGGAACTTGCCCGAACTCTGCCACATATCTCTGTATAAGAGACTGAATTGAATTCTTTTCTTCATCGTTTATCCTTTATTCTTCATTTTGCATAATCTGACCGGAACAAACACCCGCTCCGGCTATTATGCCGCAAAGATAGCCCTTTTCTCGGGCGTAACAACCCTTTGAACACTTATTAACCTCATAACAGCCGTCCCGAGAGGGTTGTTGTCTTTCCGGATAACAGACTCGGTACTCAAGCTCCCTACACCGAGTCGAGTTACTTACGATATATGAACTAACGGGACCTCTAATTAAATTGCACACTCCCGAATTTAACGTTTCAGATTCGCGTATTGCCGCCGGAGGGCAGTTTTGCGTCATTTTTCGCGAATTTTGGAATATATTGAAAATCAACAAGTTATGTGTTTTTATATAATCTGTATATAGTTGCAAACCTATAAGAACACGGGGTTTGACACCCTGAAAGTACGGGGTTTGACCCTGTCAAACCCCGTGTAATGAGCGTATGAGAACTAAGTAATGAGAGGGTCATTTATGGGGGTTTGATTTGGCGCGAACTGTGTTCGTGTCTGTTTTGATATGTGGAGATGCCAAACGAGACCTGAATTTTCGCGATTTTTGAACGGAAAAATCATTGCACACTACCCCTGCCGTTAAGTTAATTAACAT
>JAJPZE010000054.1:0-249 GCA_021204565.1 Prevotella sp.
CGGTCTCGTGGGCTCGGAGTTGTGAACAAGAGACATCCTTTAACCAACAGAACGCCGCCCAGACCGCCCCGCCTATAAATTCGGGGAATTTGAGCGTTGCCGACGTACGTTGCCCGTAGCCGAGTATGGCAGAGGTGAACGTGTTTTGAAGGATTGTTTGGCTGCCCAGGAGTATGTCCAAACAAAGGAACAACAGGAGCATATTGAACAGGTTCGGGCATCGGAACGCATCCCATTCGATGAATGAAT
>JAJPZE010000054.1:259-2188 GCA_021204565.1 Prevotella sp.
ATGTGGTTCATACTCAGGAAGCACATCGCAAGGGTCAGCAAACACGCTCCGATTGCCGTTCGTATACGCGCGTCGGCAAGCCAATCGTATTGTTCGCCGTAGAGAACGGCATATATCGCAGTCAGAATAAATATGCTCCACAACATCATGCCCAGCGGGTCAATCCCGTAGAGGTACATCTTCGGCATAGGGCGGTAGGGGCGCATCGTCGTCATCACCACAACCACCACCGCCAAGCACAACCCGACGGCAACAAGATGCACATGGCGCCAGTCGTAAAAATATATAACCTGTATCGCCGCCCAATCGAAAACGTGAACGCAAGCAAGCACTACGAAGAACACAAACGACAGGAACACCGCGTAGTTATACGTCGGCGTAATCTTCGGGAGCAGATTGGAGAAACACTCGAACGTGCCGTACAGCCGGAAGAAACCTCCGAGGAAACACAGCACGAGCATAACCGGAAAAGAATGTACGAGGGGGAATACGGCGTTGATAACCGCCAACGCAGTGGCGGCGATGATAAGCGACGTGCGGTTCGTAAACCGGAATTTCAGCCGGAAAGCCAACGGGAAATAAACCGTCAGCCCTATTAAGACCGTTTGCCCGAACAGGTGAGTGTCGTTCATAGTCAGGTTCCTCTCCCCCGTGAGCTGGGCCATAGTGGTGAAGTAAAACCCGTTTGAGAACTGAAAAGCTGCGAGATAAAAGATGTATAACCAAAAGCGCAAGCCGTCCGGCACACGCTCCCGGAAGTTCATAAGCCTTACAGGCCCGCCGCCGCCCCAATCACCCATAGACAATCATTTATAAGCCCCTGAAAGGAGAATGCTAAGATTAGCCCGCGTGAACAATCCGTATTCAGACGAAGTATTCACAGATGTCGGAGACATCGTCCTAAGGCTTCCCCCACGCTTCAGCGTGGGGGAAGCTACGCAGTAGCTAATAACGTCGGCGACCCAAGAAATAGATAATGTATATCCCGGTAGGGATAAGGACACGACAAACCCCACGCCCCTATCCGCCGGATATGAATTGGTATGTACGGCACGTGAAGTTACGTATATATTAATGCATTTATCCTTATTCAACATCTCCGATGTTGACACCGACTTCGCCGCCACCCCACGCTGAAGCGTGGGGTTACCCTTATTACGACCTCTTCGAGGTCTGAGGTCAGCCCGTCTGTTCATATGCATCCCCGCATTATTTCATCACCGTGCACTCGGCGTTCATCCCCGCCGTGAGGCGGCGGAGCAGGTCTTCGTCGTTGTCGCCGGTAAAGGTTATCTTCACCGGGACGCGCTGTTCAACCTTAACGAAGTTGCCCGTAGCGTTGTCGGGAGCGACGGGCGAGTATTGCGCGCCCGTCGCTGTCGATATGTTCGCAACCACTCCGTTGAACGTCTGCCCTTTCATCGCGTCGACCGTAATCTTCACCGGCGCGCCCGTCCGTATCCCTTTGAGCTGCGTCTCGCGATAGTTGGCGACTATCCTGCGGTCCTCTTCGTCGACAATGGAGAACAGCCTCATGCCCGGCTGAACCAACTCCCCCTGCTGTACGAGCCGGCGCGACGTCGAGCCGTCGCAAGGCGCAAGAACGGTGCAATACCCGAGATTGAGCCGAGCGAGGTTGAGCGCCGCACGCGCCACATCTATCGCCGCGTCCTGTTGGGCGAGACGTATCGAGCGCTCGTCGCGGACGATACCCGTCCCCTTTCGTTGGCGCTTCATCGTCTCCACCTTGGCTTTTAACGACTCATACTGCGTCCTGACGGCGTCGTATTGTTGCTTCGTAACCGCCTGACGCTCATATAACGCCTCGTAGCGCATATAGTCCGTCTCGGCATTAGCCAACAACACGTTCACCTCCTCAATACCCGCCTCGGTAACCGCAATATTGTTTGCCGCGCCGCTAACGCCTTT
>JAJPZE010000054.1:2198-4066 GCA_021204565.1 Prevotella sp.
GTCGCCGCCCTGTCCGCCAAAGCGTTCTGCAAACCCGCCTCGGCTTGCGCAAGATGTAAGCGGAACTCGCTGTCGTCGATAGTCAACAGAGTGTCGCCGCGATGCACCCGGCTGTACTCGCCGGCGTAAATCCGCTCCACAAAACCCTCGACGCGCGCGTTCACGTTCACTATATCCTGCTCCACCTGGGCATTGTCGGTGTACTCCCCGCCGACGTGCACGAACACGCTCGCTATCCATCCGATGCCCGCCAAAATAAGCAACACGATAACGATATTAGCCAATGTCTTTTTCCGTCTCTTATTCATAAATAGTCCGATTTATTACGTATTACGGCACAAAGTGTGCCCCGTCCGCACACGCATGGGGAACCGCTCTCCGCACTGATCCCCCGACGCACGCGGCAAACGCGGGAAACCACTCGGCCCCGCGTTAAATTATCGTCAAATGATTTGGTTAAAAGGATATTCACTGCCCCAAAGAAACGTCTTCGGAGCGGAAGCAAACCCGGAATTAACGATACTTTTGCCCTGCATATCCTTTGCTTTTTGCCGGTGCAAAGGTAACGAAAAAACGATAAACAAAGCGCGGATTTCATTATTTTCATCCGACGGAAGAACATTAACAACTTTGGCGGCGAAGCGGCTTGCATTCAATCTCTGTACGAACCAACGCCTTGCACTATATTGACTAACATTTGACCTAAATCAACAAAGTAAACAATTTTATATTTTGTCGGAACAGCGCCTTAACTACATTCGCAGTACCTTTGGCTTGCGGAATTACAACCTAATTGTTCAACATATTAAATTTATTTGCTTATGAAAAAAACTTTACTCACTGTCGTGTCCTTGTTCGTATTAGGACTTATGACAGCTACTGCAGACGAGGTATTCGACTTCGTTACGCCGACAAACAACGGCGACACTACTAACTGGGGCGACAGCGCCTGCACGGGTACGCTCAACGAAGACGGGTCAATTACCCTGACGTTAGGCTCTGATTGGGGCGCTTTCGGCTGGACAAATTGGTATCCCGGCTGGGATCTCTCGTCATATGACAAAATCGTTGTTGAGTATTCCAACCTCGTATTCGACGATGCGGATAATGCCGAGAACCCGTACATCCAGCTCTATGTCGGCGGGGGCGATGGTTCAAGCTCTGCTGCAGACTACGATGTAACCGGAACAATCGAATATGTTATTGCCGACCACCCGTTAGTAGACAATGACGGCAACGAGCTTGAGGGCGGATACGACAACATTGGTCAGATTTTAATCCAGACGGGCGCGGCTTGCACCGTTACGATTAACTCCATAACCCTGGTTGGAGGTCTTGACCTGAGCAACGCCGACTATGACGAGCTGCCTCTTGACGAGTTAGTAAGCGGTTGGGACTCATCGTATGACGCAACAACGCAAACCATCAATTACGAGGCTACTTGGGCCGGACGCGGTTGGTGGTTCGGCACCGAAGATAACGTTAAGGATTGCTCGGCATATAGCGGCGTAGAGCTCGTGGTAACCACTGAGTTGACCGGCACTCTCCAAATCGTGGTTGAGTATGATGACAATAACGGCAACTCAGGTTCGGCAACCGCAAGCATCACCGGCAACGGTGCAAATACGGAGCAAGAGATTTACTGCGCATTTGATGATGATTGGTCCGCCTTCGTTACGCAGATCTATCTGCAATCAGCTCAGACAGGCGATGTAACTATCGTTAGCGCCAAGCTGATTAAGAAAGAGAGCAGCGAAGGTGAAGGCGAAGGTGAAGGCGAAGAGACTACCGGCGAGCCGGTAGATATGAGCGACTATTTCCTTAGCCTCGACTTCGAGGGCGACAATTCCGCTTGGGTACTCTACGAC
>JAJPZE010000029.1 GCA_021204565.1 Prevotella sp.
TATGCGTACAAGCGCCCCGCGCGGGGGCGGAGAGCGAAATCTCGTGTTTTGTTTGCGCCCTGCTCGTGTTTCGTTTATCTTTGCATGCGAATATGTACGAAGTTAACAACCTGCGGAACGATTTCCCCATTCTTTCGCGCCGGGTATACGGCCGTCCGCTCGTATATCTTGACAACGCCGCCACCACGCAGAAACCTCTTTGCGTGCTCGACGCTATGCGTGACGAATATTTAAGCGTGAACGCGAATGTTCATCGCGGCGTTCATTTCCTCTCCGAACAGGCGACAGAGCTGCACGAAAGCGCACGACGCACGGTGCGGGAGTTCATAAATGCGGAGCGCGAAAGCGAGATAGTGTTCACGCGGGGCACAACGGAGAGCATCAATCTCGTTGCCTTTTGCTTTGCCGAAGCGTATATGTCGGAGGGCGACGAGGTGATTGTCTCCGAGATGGAGCACCACTCCAACATCGTCCCCTGGCAACTGCAAGCGCAAAGAAAGGGCATTAAACTAAAGGTCATACCCCTCTCCGGCGACGGCACGCTCGACCTTGACGCATACGAAAAGCTATTCTCCAAGCGAACGCGAATCGTCTCCGTTACTCACATAAGCAACGTGCTCGGCACGGTCAATCCCGTAAAGAAAATGATTGCGACGGCGCATGCACACGGCGTGCCGGTACTCATCGACGCCGCCCAAAGCGTGCCTCACGTAAAGATTGACGTGAGGGACATGGATTGTGATTTCCTTGCTTTCTCCGGGCATAAGATATACGGACCGACGGGTATTGGCGTGCTTTACGGCAAAGAAAGCCGGCTCGACGCGCTCCCCCCGTATATGGGCGGAGGGGAGATGATTGCCCGTGTCAGCTTCGAAGAAACCACTTTCGAACGCCCGCCGCTCAAGTTCGAAGCGGGCACGCCCGATTATATCGCCACGCACGGGCTTGCCGTCGCACTCGATTACATTAACAATATCGGGCTCGACAACATACATGCTCACGAGAGCCGGCTCCTCTCTTACGCCCTCCGGCGTTTGCGCGAAGTGCCCGGCATGCGCCTTTTCGGCATCCCCGACGGCTGTTACGACGCGGAGCGGCATAGCGCCGTATTGAGCTTCTTGCTCTCTTCCCCGCGCGGCGAACACACGTTTATCCACCCTCTTGATACCGGCACGCTCCTCAATCAATTGGGTATCGCGGTGCGTACGGGGCACCATTGCGCCCAGCCGCTTATCGACCTGCTCGGCGTGCCCGGCACTGTCCGCGTCTCTTTCGCTATGTACAACACTACCGAAGAGATTGACACGCTCGCCGGCGGATTAGAGCGCATAAGGCGTATGTTCTGATTCGATTATGTCTCTTCTCCCCCATTATTACACCAATTGCATTGAAGCCGGCTGCGACGAAGCGGGCAGAGGCTGCCTCGCGGGGGATGTATACGCCGCCGCCGTCATACTCCCCGCGGATTACGACAACCCTTTATTAAACGATTCGAAACAGCTCACGCCACGCCGGAGAGAGGCGCTTAGCCTCCAAATACGCCGCGATGCCGTAGCGTGGAGCGTCGGCACGGTCAGCGCCAAAGAGATTGACAGGATAAATATTCTCCGCGCAAGCATACTCGCAATGCACCGCGCGTTGGACGCCCTCGCCGTCCGTCCCGAGGCTGTTATTGTCGACGGCAACCGCTTCACGCAGTACAAAGCCCTCCCCTACACCACTATCGTCAAAGGCGACGGCAAGTATCAGCCCATTGCCGCGGCGAGCATACTCGCCAAAACGTTCCGCGACGAATACATGGAGCGCATAGCCGAAGAGTATCCTTATTATGATTGGGCAAGCAACAAAGGATATCCGACACCGGCGCACCGCAGGGCTTTACGCCGCTACGGACCCTCGCCATATCACAGAATGAGTTATGCCCTGTTCGCCGAAGGCAACCTTCTTCCCGACGATAACCCCGGCAACGGCTAACGCGGAGAAATAATCTTGTTCGCCCCCGAAGTTATCTTCAGCGCTTCGGGATGCTCGCGGAGAAAGGAGTCAATATGCCGTATCCGCTTCTCCTCGAATATCTCGTCCATAGCTATCAGGATACCCGTCTCCTCCACCTCGCCGAAGCCGTAGTTGATTGCCGTGCCGAACAAACGCATCGACGGCGACAGGTTCATATATGCATTGATAAGCGGGGGTATGTCGAAACCTAACTTGCGGATCTCGCGGTTGAGTATCTTATAGTCTTTGCGGAAATCTTCTTCGCAGAACAAACGCGCGAACTCCGCCGGGTCGCCGTCGATATGAAGAGGTTTGAGGGGGCTGATGAGGTTGTCTTTGTCGTGAAAATGCTTCTCAAGGAAATAGAGAATCATATCCCGACCCTTGCGTATGAACGACGGGTACATCGTCATCTTCCCGAAAAAATAACGTATGTCCGGCGACATAACGGTCAGCGCGCCCAGACCGTCCCAAAGGTTGTCGAGAGCGAAAATGCTCTTCGTGTTGATACGAACATTCTGATAAGGAATAGATACGAACGACCTGCCCAACTCCGACGTATACGGCATATACTCCCGGATAAAACGCTCCGAGAAATGAAACATATGGCTCGTGGCGAGCACCGGCTGCCCCGAAGCATCATAATCTACATCCTTGCCCAGTATGTACCTGTAGCCGCCGACTATCTCCTCCGCTTCGGGATTCCATACGATAAGCTGCTTGTAACAGTTGTCGCAAGTGTCGAACTCGTCGATATCCACTTCCTTGCCCGTACCCCCGCCGGCGGAGCGGAACGCCTCCTCCCGCAGACGACCGACCTCAAGCATGGTGTTCGGAGCCTCGTGTGCCGTGAAGATATAAATCCGGTTCCGGCTCTTGTTCGTTATGCGCAATTGTTTGTCCGGCGTCAATTCCCGCCTTAGCAACTCTTTGGCAACAGGTTTGATAATCGCTTCTTCCATCTCCCGCTAAATCTCTCTTATTCTCTCTTTCTCCCCGAGCGCATAACAACGCCCGCATACCCACGCCGCCCACGCCGCAGGACTGCGGCTGCAGTCAAACGTCCCGACCGGTATCGGCTTCCCGATAGTTATCGTATATGTATTGTTGCAGTTCTTATACAGCTCGTCGGCAAGGAACAACATGGCGATGTTGAACTTTATTCCCAACAGCTTGCTGATGTTCGCAAGGCGGTAAAAAAAGTTGGAGTTGCGCCCCTCGAAATATATCGGCACGATGTCCCGCCCCGTCTCCACGCTCTTCGTAATAAACGTTTTCTTCCAAGGCAAATCGTGTATCACGCCTTTCGTCCGACGCGAACACAGCCCCGCAGGGAACATAAGTATGTGTTGGCGCGAGGCGAACGTGCGCTCCACTACCTTGGGGAAATCCCTGCCGTTACGCCCCGTCTTGTTTATCGCCACACAAAGAGGAGCGAGCCCCGGAAGGTTCATAAGCAAGTCATTAACCAAGTATTTGAAGTTGTCGCCATAGTGTTTCCCGATAACCGACCCTATCGCAACCCCGTCGATACCCCCCATAGGGTGGTTCGATACAAAAGTATACAGCCGCCCGTCCGTCGAGTCCGGCAAGTTCTCCTCGCCCTTGACAACAAGCTTCACCCCTAAATAATCAAGACAATCAACCAACCACGCGGTACCTGTCTTGTCCCCCGCACGAACAAGAAAAGCATTTGCCCAATCCTGATGAACAATGTGTTTGAGCCACGCGACTACAAAGCGGGGAATGCGCTTCGCTCTCTCGCCCGCCTTGTCCCGCAATATCTTGTCAATGTCTATCAATTGAGCCATAACTCGCCGGCAACTCTACCGGACACTAACTATATACCTACCGACGGGCAAAAGTATAACTTATTTCCCGGCAAAGCAAAATTAGGGCTTAATTTTTCGCTACCGGTAACAAGGCTCCCGCCCCCGCTCTGCCCCGCGCCGGCCATGACCTGGCTCGTATACACATCTGCCGCTGCCGACGCAGCGGAGAGTGGAGATCGCGGTGGTCGCCGTATCATGAAAAAAATGGGGGGGGGGGGGGGGGGGGGGG
>JAJPZE010000040.1 GCA_021204565.1 Prevotella sp.
GCTCGGACCGGGTTCCGGCTCCTTCTCGCCGAACGTATTGCGCAGCCAGACCCTGAGGCGGAGAAAGGGAATTTCGTAGAATGCAACCTTCCGGTGCTTGCTCATGTAGGTGTAAAAATCGCAGTTTATCTCCCCGTCGATCGAGCGGACGGGGATGTCGAACAGGCTGATAATGAAGTCGTTCGACGCGAGCAAATCGGGGTAAATCTCGGGATAAATGGCGTCGGACGACGTCCCCATATTTATGCCGAAACTGCTTGCAATCGACCCGAGCCCGCTCGGCATGTCGGCGTCGGTCTTCTCGGGCGCAAGCGTTACCGCCGCCGCATAATAACGCGGGCGCGGCAATATCCACAAGCACGCCGCAACGAACGTCGCAACCCATACGATAACGAACAGCCGCCGCCGGCTCCACAACAAGCGGCACACCTTGCCGACGTCAACAACTTCTTTATTCCTCGTCTCCATCTCGTTCTCTTTCTGATGTTTATAACCTGTACTTACGCGGGGTCAGGCTATTCTATTGCGGTGATGATGAGCGCCGCCGCCGTCGCCAATGCCGATATTGCGCTTATCCACAGGCTCGCGTTGGAGCTTGTCCGTATCGGCTTTACGGGCACGATAATCTCGCAGCCGGGCTCCACGTCCGCCGCGCAACGAACCCTGTCGACCGTCCCGTTGGCATATACGACGTATGCGTGCTTTTGCCAGCCCGTGCCGGTGTATCCCCCCGCGGTCCGGATATAGCTCTTCAGCGATCTGTTCGCCTTATATGTCGTGCTGCAAGGGAAGTTAACCTCGCCCGACACCTTCACCGTCCCCTCGTATTGGGGGATGACGAGCCGGTCTCCGTCGCGGAGCGTTATGTCGTAGTCGCCGCCCGGATTGTCGAGCGCCTCGTCCAAGTGTATGCCGACGACGTACTCGTCGACGTCGACGTATTTCGCCCAGAGAAGCGAGTCGACAAGCTCCCGCCGGGTGGATATGACGTTGGCGTTGCTGCTGCTCACCACTTCGAGGTTGTATACCCTGAGGTCGATCAGCTGTCGCTCGCGGCGCCGCATCTCCTCGTCATCCATCTTGCGTATGATGCGTGCGCCCTTCACCCAAGCGTCGCCCGTAACGCCCCCCGCCTGCGCTACGACGTCGCTCAACCGCGCGTTATTCTGTTTCAGAGCGTAGGTCCCGCGATAGTTGGCCTCGCCGTCGACCTCCACCGTTACCTGCTCGCTGTATCCGGGAGCCTTGCCGACGTACACCTCGTCGTAAGGTTCGAGGCGGCAGCCCTCCTTGCCGTCGAGCGCGAAACCGTCCTGAAGCGTTATCTCAAACGTCTCCGCGCGCACGCCGCGCTCCGCCATCGCGTCTTTCTTCGCCTTCTTTCTGCCGCCGGCGTTTGCCTCGTCTTGCGCCGCCGGGTCCGTCGTTACGCGGCGGCTGACCGTAACCCGCTGGGTCGATGCGGTCTCTTTCAGCCCGCCCGCTTGCAAGATAAAGTCCTCCACGGTCATACCTTCGGCGTACTGATACTGCCCCGGATAATATACCTCGCCGTATATCTTGAGCGTCAGCGCCGCATTGCTGTCCTCTTTCGACGGGATGAAGAGCACGTCGTCGTTTTGGAGCGTAACGTCGGGCTCCGTGCCGTCCATAACGGCGTCGAGGTTAAAGGAGAGAACCTCCAACGTGCGGTCGGCTTTCCGGCGGTGCAACACGACGTGCCCGGCGAACGCCTCGTCCGACAAACCGTCGGCAACGGTCATCAGCTCCCTCACCGTCGTTACGTTACCCCCGATTTGATACAGTCCCGGACGCCGCGCCGCCCCTCTGAGCTCAACCGTGTTCTCGTAGCGGGGGATGACGGAGTCGACGCTGACCGAGTCCTCGTCGCAGAGCAAGAACGACCCCATATCGAACTCCGTAACGTTCCAAACCGAATATGCATTGCCCGCCTTGCGCACGACACGCACGCTCCCGGTATATGCGTCGCCCGTAAAGCCCCCCGTGTATTTCATCAGCGTGCCCAAGGATTCGTCCTTGCGCATTTCGTAAAACATCGGCCGCTTGACCTTGCCCGTAACGTTCACCAAACAATCGTAAGGACCGACGACAATCACGTCGTTATCCGCCAAGCGGACGTTGCCCCCGAGCTGCCCGTTGAGGATATAATCGTATATATCGACCGAGGTAACGAGCTTGCCCCCGCGGTATACTTTTATGTCGCGCAACGTGCCGATATCGTTCACGCCCCCCGCCATATAAAGCGCGTGAAAGACGGTGGCGAAGGCGCTCAGGGTGTATGTCCCGGGCACTACGACCTCGCCCATTACGTTGACCAATATCGTGCGCGTTTCCCCTACGGTAAGGCGTATGCGGCTGTTGGAAAAGCGCGGGCCGAGCACTTCGTTCAGCCGTTGTGTGGCGCGGGCAACCGTCATGCCGCTGACGTGCACGGGCCCGAACCCCTCTATGTTCACATCGCCGTCGGGGCTTATCGTGTCGTCGATAGTGAGCTGGTTGACGCCGTAGATATCGACGAACACCGCGTCGCCCGGACCGAGTATGTAATCTTCGGGTGTGGCGATGTTCATATTCGGCTCGAAGGAGAGCAACCGGTTGTTAAATATATCGCGTCCGAACACCTTGCGCCCGCCCGTTTGCAGGGCTTGCAATTGTTGGCGGAGCATCTCGGTGGAGTCCGGCATAAACCCGTTGAGCTCGTTTTGCATTTGGAGAAGCTCCGGGTTGGTTTCGTCCAAGGGCAGGTTGCTCTTGTCCTGACCGGGGACGCGCATCGTGGTGTTGCCCTGCACCTGTGCGGGGTCGGGCGCCGCCGGTTGCCGGGTTATGCCCGGCTGCGTGCGCATTCTGTCGGTGCCGGTAACGAGATCGGTTGCCCCGGCAGTGCTGTTCCCGCCGAGCTTCTCGTATTTTTTTCTCAGCTCTTGGATACGTTGGACGCTCACGCCTTTTTGCACGAGCTTAATCGAAATCTGCTGTTGCGAGGTGCCCGCTTTCTGCTCCTGTTGTATGAAAGCGATTATTTGCGCGTCGGTCATCGGGGTTGTTTGCGCCGATGCGCACAGGGCGCAACACACCGCGAAAGCGATTGTCAGAAGATGCCTTTTCATATATCTTTTTCGGTCGTTATTCGTCTCTTTGCCCTGTCTCCGCCGTAGCGAAAGCGCCGGAGAGGGCGTGCCCGGACTTCATGCGGGCGCATATACCGCCGCAAAGGTATATATAATTTTCGACAAAAGATTTCGCGTTTCGACAAATCGATATATCTTTGCAACACATTTCGTGCATACGACCTATGGGGTTGACCGGATTTGACAGCAGACTCTCCCGGTATGTAAGCATGCGGAGCCTCGGTGCCCGGCTCCCGAATATCAGACACCAAGAAATTAATTGGCGAAAACAACTACGCTCTCGCTGCTTAATCGAAGTACAGTAGATTACCAGCTTAATTCCTTTACAAGGTAAGGGAACGAGACATCGCCCGGAAGCTCTTTTCCCGAAACGTTCCGATACGGCGGTGCAGGCAAGTCGGGAATAGTTTCGCGTCGCTCCGAACGCGGAATGAAGACTTTTGGAGCTAAGGGCGTGATTGGTGGTTCGGGTCTTGTCACGCCACGAAAACCTAAGCCGGAATAAGCATGTAGAAAGCGTATGAGGCGGCTGTATGGACGCGGGTTCGACTCCCGCCAGCTCCACAGACAACGCAAAAGACACTCTCCCGCGGCGCACGAGTTCCGCCGGGCGGGAGAGTGTTTATTTAGTTTATTTGGTTTATTTAGTCCCTTTATCCTGATGTCCGGACGCTCTCCGGCGGTGCTTTCCCCCTTGTTTGTCTCCCTTTGCGGGCAGTTTGTCCGCCGGGCGGAAGTTGTTTCTCCGCCTCTTTCCGCCCGTAGAGAAAGACCGTCTGCCGTCTTTTGAAGCCGGCGCATCATAATTCGGAGTTTCGCCCAAGCCGTCGGGGAGCGGGTTCTTGTCGATTGTCTTGCCCAAGAACTTCTCTATTTGCCGGAAA
>JAJPZE010000191.1 GCA_021204565.1 Prevotella sp.
ATCGACTGGGGCACGCTTCTTCACCTGCCCGACGTGATGACGAAAAACGAGAACGCGGAGCTCTCGGGCGGGGACCGGGCGGCGGTGGATGCCGGTATCGACGAGGCGTTGGATGCGCTCACGGCGTTCCGCCGGCAAGAAGGCGCGTCGTTAGAGCGGATGTTCAACGCCAAGATTGACAATATCGAGCGCCTTCTGAGCGAAATCGAACCGTTCGAAAAGAGCCGCGTGGAGAGAATACGGCGCCGGCTCGAAGAGGGTCTCTCGCAACTTCACGGCGTCGATTACGACCAAAACCGCCTCGAACAAGAGTTGATTTATTACATCGAAAAGCTTGATATATCGGAGGAGAAACAGCGTTTAGCCAACCACTTGCGTTACTTCCGCGAGACCCTGAACGAGCCCGACGGAGGGCAGGGAAAGAAGTTAGGCTTCATTGCGCAGGAGATGGGGCGCGAAATAAACACGACCGGCTCGAAGTCGAACCACGCGGAGATGCAGTGCATCGTAGTGAAGATGAAGGACGAGTTAGAGCAGATTAAGGAACAGGTGCTCAACGTTTTGTAAGGCATGAAAGGCAAGTTGCTCATCTTCTCCGCTCCGTCGGGCACGGGCAAAACAACCATCGTGCACTGGCTGATGAATAACCATCCGGAGCTCCGCATGTCCTTTTCGGTCAGCTGTACGACCCGTTCGCCGCGCGCCGGAGAGCACGACGGGACGGATTATTTCTTCATTTCGGAAGACCAATTCCGCACAAAGATTGCCGCAGGAGCGTTCGTCGAATACGAGGAAGTGTATGCCGGCTGCCTCTACGGGACACTCCGAAGCGAGGTTGACGCTCGTCTCTTGCGGGGCGAGAACGTGGTTTTCGACGTCGATGTAGCGGGCGGTTGCAATATCAAACGTCAGTACGGGGATGAAGCGATGAGTGTTTTCATTCAGCCGCCGTCGATAAATGAGTTGCGCAGACGGCTTGTCGCGCGCGGCACCGACTCGCCGGAGACAATAGAGAAGCGCCTCGCCAAGGCGGCGAAAGAGCTGGAATACGCTCCCCGCTTCGATTGTATCGTAGTGAATGATGTCCTCTCCGAAGCGGAAGAAACGGTATATTCTCTCGTGCATAAGTTCCTTTGCGGCGCCTGACGCCCTTAATCCTTTCAAACCCTGATATGGTTATCGGCATCTTCGGCGGCTCGTTCAATCCCGTGCATAAAGGGCATATCGCCATTGCCCGCCGGGCGCTTTCGCAGACCGATATCGAAGAGGGTTGGTTCGTTGTCTCCCCGCATAACCCGTTTAAGAAACACGAGAATTTAATCGACGACAACCTGCGTCTCGCAATGGTTAGCGAGGCTTTGCGCGGCGAGAAAGGTATGGTTTGCTCCGACTATGAGTTCCGTTTGCCCCGTCCGTCGTATATGTCCTTTACGCTCCAATCGCTCGTTCGTGATTATCCGGAGAATACGTTTGTTCTCCTTATTGGTGCCGACAACTGGGACAGCTTCCCCCGTTGGCGCGACAGCGAGGGCATATTAAGCCGCCACAGAGTTGTTATCTATCCCCGCCGCGGGTATGAAATTGACGCGCGTGCATTGCCCGCCGGCGTGGAGTTGCTTGATGTTCCGCTCTACGACATCTCCGCAACGGAGATCCGCCGGCGTATCGCGCAAGGGGCGGACGCGGAGGAATTGGCGGACGAGAGGGTATTGGCGATGCTCCGCGAACGAAACGAATAATAATCATTACAACAATATATAAACGATGAAGACATTGACTATGGCCGAGCTCCGGCTGCACTCGGCATCAAGCAAGCTTGTGCGCTCGTTTGCACGGACCTTGAGAAACATAACGGTCTTAGCGGCGGTCTTGTCGTCGCTCTCCTCATGTGCCGACGACCGACTGACCCTCACGGGCACCATCACAGGTCTGCCGGAGGACTGCCGCATAAGGCTTAGGAATTTCGATCAGGATATCTCGCAAGACTCCTTACCTGTTTGCACGAATATACTGGGAACGGAACATTTCACTCTTAACGCCGTGCTCGACGGACCGACATTGCTCCGTCTTGAGGTAACGAAGTATAATGCGGCGTACGGCGAGCAAGCCCCCGTAGCTTCTCTGACCTTTATGGCTGACAACGAAAAGGTAACGTTACCCTCCGTTGCATATGCCGACTTCGTGAAATATACCGACGAAGAGACGGCGGAGGAACATATCCCGGTTGAGGGCGGACGGGTGCAGAGAGAATACAGAGAGTACCTCGACGCGCAGAAAGGGCTGAGAAAGAAGTTCGCGCAACTTATGGCGGAGGGCGGCGGGAAGCTGATGGACGCAATGTTCGGAATAATTTCCGAAGATGATGATTCGGTAAAGATGTACATCGAAAGGTTTGAAAAGATACGGGCGGAGATGAACAATAAGGAGAGTGAATTTATTCTCCAACACCCCGATTACGCCATCTCGGCGCTCCTTGTAAGCCGCGATTTGAACGCCGAATACCGATATACGACCGAACAAATCGACAGTTTAGTTGCGCTCATAGCCGACAACAGCGACAGCCATCGCTTGGAAATAGTGAAGCGAAACGCCGCCAAAGCGAAGAAAAAAGCTATCGGCATGCCGCTCGGCAACGAAGCTGTAACGCTTGCCGACGGCACAACATGCCGGCTCCAAGAGTTGCTTAACAACGGCGGTTTGACGCTGATTGACTGCTGGGCATCGTGGTGCGGACCCTGCCGGAAAGCGATTACAAAGCTGAAGGAGATGAATTCCAAGTACGCCGGAGAGCTGAAAATAGTGAGCATCTCCTGCGACCGCACGGAGGCTGACTGGCGTAAAGCGCTGGCGGAAGAGGGGATGACGTGGACTCAGGCAATACTCGACACGGCGCAACTTGAGCCGTTCATCACCGCATACGACATATCTACAATCCCGCGCCTTATGCTCATACGCGACGGACGGATTATCCTTTCAACGTCCGACCCGTCGGAAATAGAGCGGCGCGTTGCGGCATATAAGTAACGCATGCGCACGGCTGTTGTTATCCTTAACTGGAACGGCGAGGCGATGTTACGCCGGTTCCTGCCCTCCGTAGTGAAATATTCGGCGGGGAAAGAAACGGAAATCATTGTCGCCGATAACGCATCTTCTGACGGGTCTCTGCATTTGTTGGAGACGGCGTTTCCCGAGGTTCGCGTCATCCGTTTATCGGAAAACTACGGCTTTGCGGAGGGGTACAACCGCGCGTTAGCGCAGATAGATGCGGATTATTTCGTGCTTCTCAACAGCGATGTGGAGGTGTCGGAAGGCTGGTTAGTGCCGCTCGCGGATTTCCTCGACCGCCATCCCGACACGGCTGCGGTACAGCCGAAGATACTCAAATATAATCTCTTGCCGGACGGGAGCGGCTCGCGAACCAACTCATTTGAATATGCCGGCGCGGCGGGAGGGTATCTTGACCGCTACGGGTACCCGTATTGCCGGGGGCGCGTGCTCGGCGTTGTCGAAGAAGATAACGGGCAGTATGACGAGCCGATAGAGACGGATTGGGCGAGCGGCGCATGCCTTATGGTGCGCGCGGAAGACTATAAACAGGCGGGCGGAATGGACGCCCGCTTCTTCGCTCATCACGAGGAAATCGACCTCTGCTGGCGGCTTCGCATCGCGGGGAAACATATCCGGTGCGTGCCCGCAAGCCGCGTCTGGCACGTCGGGGGAGGCACCCTGCCGCAGGGAAACCCGAGAAAAACGTATCTCAATTATCGCAACAACCTCACTATGATCTACAAAAACATGCCTTCCGAACGGCTTTCGAACGTGCTTCGAATGCGCCGCCTGCTCGACAATACCGCCGCTCTGCGCGCATTTCTGACGGGAAACATATCCGAAGCGAAAGCCATCCGCAAGGCGCGAAAGGATTTCAACAACCGGAAACGACAATACAAACACGAGCGCGAAATGATACAACAACACCGGCTTCTGCCCCCGTCGGACGACACGCGGCATATCTCTATAT
>JAJPZE010000070.1:0-2593 GCA_021204565.1 Prevotella sp.
TAATTAATTTCAAAGGTTATTTAACCCCCCCCCCCACAAGGATTAGGGATATGATGAGGATAGTTACGGACACCATCCATATCTCGGTCAGCATAGAGTAAATCTTCCCGTTATCCTTACTCTTTTTCTCCAACAGGAACCACGCTGAGCATACAAAGAAGATTAAGTTCCCTATGTTTCCGAAGTATCTGAATATAGTTAGTGTAAACTGTTGTATATCTCTTGTGGCGTGCGTCAAATCCACAATATAATCGTCATACGGGATGAGCGAGTTTTCCGAATGTAGTGTTTGAACGACATGACTTATGACAATCATGAACATTGCCGCAATCTTCAGCAACTCTACGCCTGATAGGCGCTGACGTGTTTTATATGCTAACGTATTCATTCTTTGCGATGGTTTTTGTTTATTCTTCGACGAGACGCAGTACGCGGCTGGCCCAGTCGTTCAGTTTGGCGTAATCCACGTCGTGGCTGTACGGGAGTTCGAGTCCGTTAGCCATCAGATATGCTCCGGTGTAGGTCTGCCCCTCGCAGGGGAGGGGGTTGTTGTCTATTCTGTTGAGCTCGTGTATGGTGTATTTCCCGTCGGGATTGAGTCCTTGCATCTTTATGCGGGGGAAGTGCTCGTCTTTCATTGTTTCGAGTTTGTACCAGAAGAACACGGCTTCCGTTTTGTCCTTGCTTACGTACATCATCGACGCGAGGTTGTCTCCTGCGTAAGGCGAGTGCAGACGGTATAGGTCGCCGAACTGTATCACGGGGCGCACTGCCTTGTAATTGCTTATCACTCCCTTGCAGAAGTCTTTCTCCTCTTCGGTCATATTCTTCGGTTGTATCTCCATTCCGAGTCTGCCGGACATTGCGACATCGCAGCGGAACTTCATTGACGTGGTGCGGAAGACGGTGTGATTGGGCACGGCGGAGATATGCTGCGCCATTGCAATCGCGGGGAAGAAATACGATGTGCCCCATTGTATGAAGATGCGTTGCAGGGCGTCGGTGTTGTCGGACACCCAGAACTCGTCGAAGTAGGGGAGCAGTCCGTAGTTTGCCCTGCCCCCTCCCGACGCGCAGTCTTGTATGGTTACGTCGGGGAACTTCGTGCGTATGCGCTTGCAAACGTTTATCAGCCCCTTGTGATATGCGATGTAGAGGCGGCTCTGGTCGTCGGCGGGCAGATATTGACTCCCGTGGTTCATCACCGGCGCGTTCGCATCCCATTTGATGTAATTTATATCGGGATAGGTTGTGAGAAGATTGTCGACGACGGAGAAGACGTAATCTTGCACGTCGGGGTTCGACAAGTCGAGCACGAGTTGGGTGCCGCCCCTGCCTTTGACGGGTTCGCGTCCCGGCGCTTTGATTATCCAATCGGGGTGTTGCTCATATAGTTCGCTGGCGGTGTTGGTCATCTCCGGCTCTATCCATATTCCGAACTTTATTCCGTTCCGACGTGCGTCGCGGAGCAGTCCGCCGATACCTTCGGGCAGCTTGCGGGTATCGACGGTCCAATCGCCGAGGGAGGAGTTGTCGCTGTTGCGGGGATATTTGTCCCCGAACCAGCCGTCGTCCATAACGAACAATTCTCCCCCCATAGAGGCTATATCCGCCATCATTTGCGCCATTCCCTCTTGGTTGATGTCGAAATAGACGCCCTCCCACGAGTTGAGCAATATAAGCCGCTCGCGGTCGGCGTGACGGAGCTGATAGCTTCTTGCCCAGTCATGAAAGTTACGGGACGCGCCCGACAGGCCGTTATCGGCGAAGGTATACGCCACGCGGGGGGTAGCGAACGTCTCCCCGCTCGGCAGATGATATTCGGAGTTATCGGGGTTGATACCCGCGAAATAGTAATGATATTCGCTGTCGTCGGTATCAATCTTCACGCTGTAATTGCCGGAATAGAGCAACGCCGCGCCGATTATATCGCCCTCGTTCTCGCGTGCCTTGCCGTCAAGGGAGAACATCACCTCGTTCCGGTCGGTGGTTGCGTTGCGCAATCCGTCCTTATTCTTTATTGTCAGCAGTCCGTTCGTGAGCGGCTCCTCTACAAGCCCGGCTTCGCTCGCCCACGAGCCGTGCAAGTGCGAGAGCCATACATTGCCGCGCCTGACGGGCATACAGGAGGAGTAAAACTGCGTCAGCGTAACGGTTTGCGGCTCGTTATTGGTAATCTCGCTCCAGCATTCAATCATATCCACATCGGCGTAAGCGAAATAATATAGATGTACGACGTCGGGATAGAGCGGGTCGGCAAGGGTGATTGTAAGCAATGTGCCGCTGCGCGGTTGGTCGTTCGGGGCTTTGTCGGATATTGTCTCGATGCTGTAATCCTTGCATACGAGGAGGGTGGAGAGATTGCCGTCGGCGTGCTTCATTGCGAGGGCGACCTCGCTCTGCGTATGCACCGCGCCGTATGCGGGGTATACTTCGAGGTGGCTCCAGTTGGCGTTAGACGGTTCCGGCAATGTCTTCAAATCTTCGTCCGACAGACGTGTGCCGTAATAAACGAATGTCGGCTCCTCGCCCTTAACGATGTTCAGCACGAGGGTGTTGCGGGGAGTGGAGAGGGAAACGTTGACTACCGTCG
>JAJPZE010000070.1:2693-16456 GCA_021204565.1 Prevotella sp.
AGCTCCGGCTGCACTCGGCATCGAGCGAGCTCGTGCTCTCGTTTGCACGAACCTTGACTACCGTCGAGCTCCGGCTGCACTCGGCATCGAGCGAGCTCGTGCTCTCGTTTGCACGAACCTTCTCCGAATGTATTGCGAGACCGCACGTAAGGAATAAAGAGAGTAATATTAGTTTGTTCATATTCTTGTTGCGTCATTATTCATTATTTATCCTTTCGATTAGTTCGAGGCACATACGGGAGTTGTGATAGGGGCATTTCCAGAAGCCCGCCCTGTCGTCGCGGGTGTTGATATTGCCGTATCCGTCGCGGCTCCAATACCATTCCCCGCGCTCGTAATCTACCAGGTTATCCTTTATATATTGCAGGCAATGCGTTGCGATATCCAACGCGCGACGCTCTCCGAAGTGCTGATATATGTTATAAAAGCCGACCACCGCTTCGGCTTGCACCCACCAATGACGGGCGTCGTCAACGTATCCCGTGCCGGGATCTGCTTCGTGCGTCATTGAGCCGTCGGCGTTAAGACCTTTCTCCGACGCCCCGGCCACGAGACGCACTACCGGCGCTACACGCGCTAATACATCGTTATCGCCGAGCGTCAACGCCGCCTCGTGCAGCAGCCAAGAGCATTCAATATCGTGCCCGTAGCTCTCCCGCCGCCCCGCGCCGCGCGTCCAATCCATATTGAAGAATAAGTCGAGGTGGTGCGTATCGGGGTTGAGTATACGGTCTGTGAAGATGTTTATAATGCCGCGCAATGCTTTCTCCACCCGTTTGCCGGTATCGCTATCCTCTTGTCCCCTCTCTTTTAAGCAACGGTAAAGATTCGTATAAGGCTCAAGGATATGGAGATGAGTGTTCTGCGACTTGGGGTAATTCGCGTCCAAATCGGACAAACGGACATCCGCCAGCGGTTTCCACGTGCGTGATAACGCCTCGATATACCCGCCGTAAACGGGGTCTGCGGCGTGCGTCTCTATGGTGTCAAACAGCTCAACAGCCTTGTCGAGCGTTGCTTTATCGCCCGTTGCACGCGCGTATTCCGTCAGTCCGTAGAGGGCGAAGCCGAGGGCGTAAAACTGTTTCTTGGTGTCCGCCGGACGCCCCGCGCTATCCACCGACCAATAAATACCGCCGTATTCGTTGTCGAAGAAATATTCCAAGAGATAATCCTTTGCACGTTTTGCCGGGGCGAGATACTCCTCCTTGCCTAATATGCGGTATGCGGCGGAGAAGCTCCAAAGGATACGGGCGTTGAGCACACCGCCCTTTATGGCATCCCGCTCTATAACGCCGTCGCCGCGCATCCGCCCGTAAAAGCCCCCGCGCTCGTTATCCTGCATATTGTCTAACCAAAACCGCAGGATATTATTCTCTACGATGTCGCGTATCTCTTCGATATTAATTGGATTGTCTGTCATTGGTTGCGTATCTCTGCGAGTTTGGCGTTAATACGGCGCATTGCCCGTTTGCTCAACGGATAAAAGAAGAGAATGACGAGCATTATCGCAGCTACGGTGGCGGGGAAGTAACTCATTGTCAGCTTCATACCGAGTATCGCGCTTGTCGTCTGCTCCGCCGCGTTAGGCACAAGACCGAAGCCGCCGAGTATCCACATCACCGCCGAACCGGCGATGGCTCCGCCGAACTTCTGCGCCATAGAGCCCGACGAGAACACCAAACCCGTAGAGGCGGAGCCGTTGACCGCCTGACTGTAATCCGCCACGTCGGCATACATGCTCCATACCAACGGCGAGACGATACCGGTGAAGAGCGATGTTAGTATCTGCAACACGAGTATCCAAATATACCCCGCATTGGTTGATGTCGGCAGATAAAAGAACGCGATGCTGAATATAACCAGCGCTATGCTCGACACTATGAACGCCGGCTTCTTCCCCCCGGTTATATTCGACACCGGCACAGCCAACGCCACGCCAATCATATTGCATACTTCCCCGACGGCAAGGAACACGCCGGCGAAGAAAAGGAACGACACGAAGCCGAGGTCAATGCCAGCTTGTTCGCCGATAAGGTATTTGAAATAAAACGCCGCGGTAGAGCCGCGCAACGTATTAAACAGATTAGTACATAAGGCGACACAAGTCAGGAGCCACCACGGCTTGTTCCTTACGAGCGAACCTATATCGGTCCGGATAGAGGCGGACGGAGTCGGCTTTATATGCTCGCGCGTCATAGAGAAGCAGACGAGGAACATCAGCAGACACGCGGCGGCAACGACGTACATAGCGTGTTGCCAGCCGACTTGAGCGTTTAATATCTCGTCCGCCCCCGTGCCTTTAAGCAAGTTTACCAACGGCTCCCAAGCGAAGAGAGCAATGAACGAGCCGCCATAAGCGAAGAACATACGGAACGAAGAGAATATCGTCTTTTCGTCGGAGCTGTCCGTCATTACGCCGAGCATTGAGCCGTAAGGGACGTTTATGCCCGTATACACCGTCATCATAAGGATATACGTGGCGTATGCCCAGACGAGCTTGCCCGTCTCGCCGAAGTGCGGAGTGGTGAACAGCAAGCAACCGGCAAGGGCGAACGGCGCGGCAAACCACAACAAGAACGGACGGTACTTCCCCCAACGTGTATGCGTGCGGTCGGCAATCGCACCCATCATAGGGTCGGACACCGTGTCCCAGATACGCGTTACAAGCATCAGCATACCCGTCGCGCCGAGCGACAAACCGAATACGTCGGCATAGAATATCGGCAGATAATAACTGAATATCTTCCAGAACATCGACGAAGCCATATCGCCGAAGCCGTACCCTATCTTCTCTTTTATCGTACTCATAATATTAATATCTTAACTGAATATCTCCCGGAACATCGACGAAGACATCATTTTATAGCCGCAGGCGCTTCGCCGAAGCCGTACCCTATCTTCTCTTTTATCGTACTCATAATATTAATATCTTAACTGAATATCTCCCGGAACATCGACGAAGACATCATTTTATAGCCGCAGGCGCTTCGCCGAAGCCGTACCCTATCTTCTCTTTTATCGTACTCATTACATATTAGTCTGTCTGTTCCGTTCTATAAGCCGCTTTATTGTACTGACCGACGCGCCGGTCGTATATCCGTCAGGCGGAGTGTTAAGACAATAATCCGTGAGCCGCTCAACGGTTGAAGTTGCAACGTGCAGACGTGTGTCCGACGAGGCGTAATAGATGAATACCGTGCCGTCGTCGTCGGCAATCCAACCGTTGGAGAATACGACATTCATCACGTCGCCGATGTATTCATCGCCTTGCGGGGCAAGGAAATACCCGCCCGGTTGTGCGATGACGCGCGCCGGGTCGTCTAATGCGGTCATATACATATAGAGGACATAACGCAACCCGGAGGCGCAAGAGCGTACGCCGTGAGCTAAGTGAAGCCATCCCCGCGTGGTCTTTATCGGCTGTGGACCCTCGCCGTTCTTAGTTTCCCTTATAGTATGATATTGCCGGGAATTTATTATCCGCTCCTCTTTTATCTCCGCGTGCGTGATGTCGTCGACCAACGCCCAACCGATACCGCCGCCGCCCCCCGTATCGATAAATCCGTCTTGCGGGCGGGTGTACAGTGCATATTTACCGTTGATAAATTCGGGGTGAAGCACTACGTTACGTTGTTGCGACGCGGACTTCAAGTCGGGCAGACGTTGCCAGATATCAAAGTCCTTTGTCCGCGCTATCGCACACGAAGCCGTAGCGGCGGATAAGTCGCCGGGACGGTTATCGTCGTGCCGCTCGGCACAGAACAATCCGTATATCCAACCGTCCTCGTGCGCCGTAAGCCGCATATCATAGATATTCACCGCCGGCACATCCGCCTCCGGCATGGTTATCGGTTCGGGGCGGAAGCGAAAGTTATCTACGCCGTTATCCGACTCCGCCACGGCAAAGAAGCTCTTGCGGTCGGCTCCCTCAACACGCGCAACAAGCAGATACTTCCCCCGCCATTTAATCGCTCCGGCATTGAGAACGGCATTCATCATTATCCGTTGCATAAGATATGGATTGGTTCGCTCGCATAAATCATAACGCCATTCTATAGGCGTATGCTCCGCCGTAAGGACGGGATAGACATAACGGTCGTAGATACCATTCCCCGCCATGCATTTAATATTAGGTCGCTTTAGCAGAGCCTCGTGCCCGGCACGCAAGGAGCGTACCCGTTCTGTAAATCCGGTTGTCATTTAATCTTCTTTATATCTTCCGACAGCAGGCATGCTTTACTTTCCGCCAATCGTTTGAAGTCTTCGGCGGTTGCCGCGTCCTTGCTTGCTCCGAAGTGTTCCTTACACCAATTGCGCCACGGCAGGAAATAAACAATAGGGTAGGGCTCTATCGCGGGCAGCAACACGCGCGACCACCACGTCGGGTCGGGTGAGTTACGGTATCCGCATTCGGTTAGGGCCAACAGCTTGCCCCTTGCCTGCGCAATATCGCTCACTATATAAAGGTCGGCGGCGAGCTGATTTACAAACTCCTCCTCCGTCCCCCATTGATACGCATCTATGCCGATAAGGTCGACGCGGTCGTCGCCCGGATAACGCGTGAGCCACGTATCTAACGTCCAATCGCCTTGCAGGTTTGGCGAATAAGCCCATACGATGCTGTCGGGCAGACGTTGGCGGATATAGTCCTGCGTCATATTCCACAGCCTGAGATATTCGTCATCGCCGCATACGCCCCGTCCCCACCAGAACCACGAACCGTTAGCCTCGTGCCAAGGACGGAAGATAACGGGTATCGCATTGCCCTTATCGTCAGTCAGAGATACAAGGAAATCGGTTACGCGGGAGAGCCGGAGTTGGAAATTATCATACTCGGATCCGCCCTCTAACACACTGCCGCACGTTGCTTTCGGGTTAATCACCTCGCCGGCTAACCGGCATTGATTGAGCTGCCGCAAGGCATCCACCGCCGCATTATATGCAAGCGTATCCTGTTCAATCCATGCCGTAGTGCCGAGCAACGGATTGCGCGGGTGCCAGGAAATGGTTATTATCCCCCCGCGCCGGTAATGGTTCCGTATCTCCTCACGTATACGAACGAACGGCACGGAGTCGAGGTTGCATTCGTCGCCAACCTCTATACCGCCTAACTCGAAGCCCATCACCGCCGGATAGTCGCCCGTGAGCTCCTTCGTATCGCTGCGCCCGATGTCCCAAGCCCACGTAATGCCGTAGAACGGATCGTCCTGGTGCCCGTACATCACGCCCTTGCGCCCAATGAGAGCCAAGCGGTGTATAAGCTGTCCGGCGGGAGATGAATTGCTCTTGGCAACGGTGTGATCCGCCGCCAAGAGCAATATAAAGATGAATCCAAGTATTCGTTTCATTGTGCCGCGAACAGGGCGTTGACTATCTCCTGCTCGTACCACGTCCGGCTGCTACGGTCGTATAGACCCATCCACCAGAGTCCTGACGTGCCGTATGCTTTCATCTTCGTCGCCATGTACGTTGCATACTTCACGCGCTCCGCCATAGCCTTCTCCTCGTCTATCGCGCCGAACTCTCCGAAGATGAACGGTATGCCGAGCTCGTTGAAGCGGTTGTAACAGTTGGTAACCACCCCGTCAATCGTCGCTTCGCAGTCGCTGTCGAAGATAAGTATGTTGTAGTCATACTCCGAGCCGTCGGCATTCTTTCCCGAATTATTATTACAGAAGTTATACGGGTCGTAGCTGTGTATTGTGCCGTAAAGATGATTTGAATGAACATCTTCGGGCACGGTAAGCTCGTCGAGCGGCACGGTGTTGTTGCCCGTTGCGGAGTAGGTCGTAATGGCGAGGTTGCGGTATTCGTTGTTGCCTCCCGTTGCCCTTACGGTGTTGACGAAGTCTTGTTGCAGTCGGTTGATTGCGGTGTATGCGCCGTCGCCCGCCGATGGTGCCGTCCAGCTGTAACTCTTGTTGAGTATCTCGTTGAACGATTCAAACAAGAGCTTCTCCCCGTAGTCGCGGAACTCCGTTGCAATCTGTTGCCACAGCTTCTGATAATGTTCGGTCTGCGTCGGATAGCTGTCAAGGTCGGCATAGAGCCAGGCGGCATTATCCGCTCTGCCCTCGTCCTTTGAACCGGTGTCGTGCTGCACGTTGAGTATGCAATAACATCCCGCGTTAAGCACGTAGTCAACCACTTCTTTCACACGCGCCATCCAGTCGGCATCGATGTTCCAGTCGTCGTCAACGTGAGGATACCACGTTACCGGCACGCGGATAATATTAAACCCGGCGGCGGCTATATCGTCGATAATCTCCTGCGTGGTCAGAGGCTGACCCCACGATGTCTCCCAAACGGACGGACCTTGACTGAAGTCTAACCACGATGAGTTATAATAATCGGGGTTGGCGTCGAGCGTATTGCCCAGATTATAACCGAATGTAAGGTTGCCCACCATTGCGAACGCCGTCTCGAACGGGTCGTTAGCATCCGCCTCGTTGCCCCGTTGCGTAACGGGGATGGCGAGCGAGAGCCCTCCCGCCTTCACGGTTAATGTCGTGGAGCGTGCCGCCCCGCTGTTCGCTTCGACCGACAGCTTGACATACGAGCGGAGGTTGGTTGATGCCGTGTCGGCATATTCCCAGCCGTATCCCGCGTGCGGCGTAACGGTTATCCAATCGCTGTCCGCGTCGGGCAGAGATACCGTCCAATCGGCATCGGTGTTGATGCTCAGCATACGGAACGACGAACCCAACGTAAACTCTATCGACGTTACATCCGTGCCGTTGTAACTAACGGTCAGCCCCGTCGCCGTGCCGGTATCGTCGTCGTCGCTACAGCTCTGAACCATCAGAGCCGTAACGAAGAGCGACATTATAATATATATTATTTTCTTATTCATAATTGTAACTCACTTAATTTGACGGTATGTATATCACGCGTATGTTATCTATCTTCACATCCACGTTGCCCTTTGCCGTGCCTTGATTGTAATACATAAGATAGAACTGCCAGAGCTGTGTGGATACTATTTGCGACCATGTCATACCCGCATAACAATCGAAGTTGTCAAGGCTGACCGTAACGCGATACCACATGTTCTTATGATACTTCCCGTTAATATCGGCAAGCACGGGCGGGTTGAACGTGAACTCCTGCGCATCGTAGTCGGTCCATTCGAAACCGTTGTCGTAATAATACTGGCTGTCGTCGCCGAGCTGTATCATATAACGGAGATAACCGGGGAACGTGCCGTTGTTGAAGTCGGAGTTGTCGTAAACGTTATATGCGAAGTATACGTCGGTTGCGGGCGCGTCGGAGGGGATATTCTCCGACAGCGGGAACGAGTTGCCGTTCCAATCCTTGCGGAAGTAAATCATAGTGCCCCACCAGCTCTGCCCCGTGTTAGGCAGGTTGATATAAGCGTACACGCCGTCGTCCGTACCGCTGTCGGCATACGAAGCGTTCGGACTCCATCCGTTGTCGGTTGCGTCGTCGTTGTCGAATGTAGTGAGGATAGTCGTCCGGTCGTAGAAACGCTCAACCTTTGCCGTACCGCCCGGCGTGGTAATGGTCAGCGTCGGGTCGCTACCCTCCGACGGCTTGCGCATAAACGGCACGCGGATAGTGTCGTACGTCTCCGATATGGTGAACTCATCTTCGTTCAGGGTAATGTCGCCGTAGGTTATCTGCGCCTGCAACAGCTCCGTACCGGTTATCACAAGCTCCTCGCCAATCTGCGGCATATCGTTCGACACGGTCTTTATAACCGGCACGCCGGGATATACCGACAGGCCGATATACGCATTCCCCGCCGCACATTCAAGCACCAACGTACCCTCGTCGGGCGCGCCGGCGGGCATTAAGAACGTAATGACCGACGTAGTCTCGTAATAATTATTGGAGTTGAGATGATGGTCGCTCGTAACGGTTGTTATGTCGCCAATCATCGTATGATTGCCCGGCACATCGTCCGTTATAGTCATTCCGCTGAACTCTTCGTAAGGTATGTCGGTGATGTACGCGCTCTCTATGTCGACAAGATTAAGCCCGTTGACCGTTATCACATCGCCCGCAGTACGCGGGTATCCGGCGTCAACGCGGGTGATCGACGGCGACGGGGCGGTAACCGTGAAGGCGTATGTTGCCGTACCCTTTGCCGTCTCTACACGTATCTCGTTCGGCAACGTGCTGTCGGTTGAGGGCAACACAAATCCGTTCTCTTCCGACGGGATGGTAACGATTATGCTATGGTCGGTGTTAAGCGTGGGGTTGAGGAACACTTCCTGGTCGCATACGTACACGGCAAGCGCGTTGCTTAAATTAGAGCCGAGTATGGCGATAATAGAGCCGGGACTCGCTTTGGTGAACAGGCTGTCGGCGTACTCCGGGTCGGTAATACGCACGCCCGTAATGGTCGGCGCACCGGAGCCGGAGCTGTCGTCGTCGCTGCACGATATAAATACGAACGGCAATATAAAGGCAATAAGCAATAATGCCGGTAATGTAAGTCGTTTCATATATAAAGGTATTTATTCATCTCCGAAGTCGTAAGGCTGCGGGTCTTCGTTGAAATAATGATTTTGTATAACGTCGCTCTCCGGATAAGGCATAAAGACGTTCGCCTCGGACAGGACAATAGGTTGGTAATCGGAACCCTTCTCGTTCAATAGTTGATCGCGCAAGGTCTCGTAGTCGTATCCGTCGTCCTTAGTCATCATAACGGTATTATCGTTCTCTCCGGCACGCAGACAATCGTTCCAAAGGACGTATCCGTTCTCGTCGAAGAGATACCAAGCGTTGTTGCCGGGGAACACGGCGCGGTAGCTGAGCGTGCCGTCGCTGTTGAGGAGTACGTCGCCCTCGCGCATCTCCCAAGCACGGTGTTGCTTATAATTGAAGAAGTTGAGCATGGTCTGCGGTTTCCAGCGGTACCACGTAACCATATCCCACCAATTGAAGTATTCCATACAGAACTCTATGCGCCGCTCGCGGATGATATCCTCTAACGTAATCTGCGTATAGGGTTGCACTTCTGCGCGGTTTCTTACGGCGTTGAATGCGGCAAGGGCTTCGCCGTCGCTCGTTACCTCGTTATTCCCCAGTATCGCTTCGGCTTTGATTAAGTAAACGTCGGCAAGGCGTTGGATATAAGTGTTCAGCGGGGAAGCCATCTGCGCTAAATTGCACGGAGCGACATCCGCCTTTGTGCCTAACACGCCTTTCTTGCATTGCACCCAATTGTGAATATAATCGTATCCCCCGTCGGCCATCATTATGTAATCGTAATGACTGCCGGGAATAAAGAACGTGCCGTGCAGGCGGTGTGCCGTCTCGTCAATATCCTCATTATATAGGTCGAGCATATCAACCGATGCCGTAAGGCTTCCGCCCCAAACGTTCACGTCGGTAACTTCGGAGAACGCCAAGTCGGAATAAAGAGCGTTCATCGCGCCCCATTCGCCCGAGTTCGGGTCGGCCCATCGCATCGCAAGGATGGTTTCTTCGTTGTCGTTGTTCTGCGCTTTGAATAAGTCTTCATAATCCGACATCAGCGCATACTTGCCCGAGTTGAGCACCTCGTCGCACAGCGAGATAACCTCCGCCAACGTCTCCGTGTTCCGCTCGTGGTCGCCTTTCAAGTCGCTATCCCAGCCGCTTTGAGCCAATAACGCCTTGGCTAACGCCGCCTTTGCCGCATACTTCGACGGGTGATGATCGGTGCCGCTCTCGGGCAACAGCTCCGCCGCGTTGCGGAAGTCGCGTATAACAAACTTCAATACATCGCTCTCCGTATTGAGCGGGCGTATGGGGTTCTCAACCATTGATTGGTTCTCTTCAAACAGAATGTTCGCACCCCAGCCGCGTAAGAGATAGAAATAAGCCCAGCCGCGCATAAGATAACACTCCCCGATAGCGGCGTTCTTCACGCTCTCCGTTACGTCGGAAGTGCAATATTGTTCAAGATTGGAGAGCGTCGCGTTGCTAAGGGTAACCACGTTATAAAGCGCCGACCAAGCCAACGCCATATCCTCCGTAAGAGCCGTTACCTGGAATTTGGCGAACTCCGCGCTTACATAAGGGTTCCATGCGTCGTTGGCGCGATACGACCCCATACCCACTATGGCGCGGCGGTTGAAGTCGAACCAAGCCCTGTTGTACAGCGGCTCCGTGCCTTTCAATACCGCATCGTCGGAAGAGTAATATGTCTCCGCAGTGTACTCGCCCGAGGGCACCTTATCGAGGAAGTCGTCGCTGCAACCGGCGAGCGTCAATATAACCGCCGCTGCAACTGACATTATTATATATATTCTTTTCATAGTCGGATTCGTATTAGAATTTAACTTTCAAGCCAAAGGTGTATATTCTCTGCGACGGATAACGATAGTTATCAATACCCTGCAAGAGAACGCTCTGCCCGTAGGCACCTACCTCCGGGTCATACCCGTCGTATCCCGCAATGGTGAACAGGTTCTGGATATTGGCGTACACTTGCACCCACTCGATGTTTATCGGTTTGAGCCACTTGCGGGGCAGGTTCCAGGCAAAGGAGATGGTCTTCAATCTTAGATACGAGCCGTTCTCCACGAAGCGGTTGCTCACGCGGTTATTATCGTTGAGGTTCGAGCCCGCCGCGCTGATACGCTGCACCTGTGCCGTACCGGGGTTGGATATATACACGTTGGATATATCCGTTGCCGAGCCGTTCGGGTCGATAAGGGCTATACGCGCGTACTTCGACACCATACTCATCATATTGCCGTAGTTGTCGGTATTGGTATGCTCCTGCTTGACAAGGTTGTATATATCACCCCCGACGCTGCCGTTGAAGAAGAACGACAGCTCGAAATCTTTCCAGGTAATCACGTTGTTCATACCGAACGTGAAGTCGGGGTTCGGGTCGCCGATGTACGTGCGGTCGGCTTCGGTAATCTGCCCGTCGCCGTTGATGTCCTCATAAATATAGTCGCCAACCCAGATGCCGTTCTGTGCGATGGGTTGCAAGTCGCCGTTCGAGTCGACCGGACGGGCGACGGGAACCTTGTCGCCGTTGGCGTCAAGCAGGTATTCGCCAGCGGAGTTCTTCTGGTAAAAGTCGCTCTCTTGCGTGTACATCCCGATTACTTTATACCCGTAGAACCTGCCGACCGGACCGCCTACTTCCGACAACGTATACGTCTCGCTGCCGATAGTGCCGGAGATGGTTGAGCTCTCGCTGTTCAGCCCCGTCAGCTCGTTGCGGTTGATAGAGAGCGTAAGCCCCGTGCGCCATTGCCAGTCTTTCTTGTCGATATTAACCGTATTAAGAGTAAACTCGACACCTTTGTTGCGGATAGAGCCGGAGTTCACCCACGGGGCGGTCATGCCCATATAATCGTTATTGATGACGTATGAGGGCAGGGCGGCTTGCATAAGCAGGTTGTCGGTATTCTTTAAGTACGTATCGATAATGAGCTCCACTCTGTTGTTGAACAGACTGATGTCCAATCCGGCGTTCCAAGCCTTGGTGCTTTCCCATTTGAGTTCGGAATTGGCGAAGTTGCCCGGATAATAACCGGTACCCCACGCCGTTGTCGTGTTCGACATCGCCGCGCCGTAAGCATACGAGCCCGTGCTCTGATTACCTACAAGACCCCAGCCGAGACGGAGCTTGAGGTTGCTTATCCATTCAATATCTTTAAGGAACTTCTCGTTGTTTATACGCCATGCCAATGCAACCGACGGGAACCAGCCCCAGCGGTTGTCCTTGCCGAAAGACGACGAACCGTCGGTACGGAGCGTCGTGGTGAGCAGGTAACGGTCTAAGAGATTATAGTTCAAACGCCCGAAATACGACTCTATCGCCCACTGCGTGCCGTCGTCGCCGGAGTTGGTTGCCGTCGAGCTGTCGCCCACGTTCAGCGAGTGAAGCGTGTCGGAGATATATCCCTTGCGGGAGCCCGACAGGCTCTCCCAGTTGCCCCACTGCGCCTCGTGCCCGAGCATAACGGAGAAGTGGTGTATCTTCGCCACGTCGAAGTTATACGTAAGATATTGCTTAAAAGAATTATATTTAGATAATGTCTTCGTCCGCGTCGATTGGCTCTCGACCTGTATCGAGCCGTAAGTGTACTCCGGCACGAAGTAATAAGTGTTGCCCCAACCGCGGTTGCCGCCGTATTCAATACGCAGGTCGAGACCCTTTATCGGCGTGATGTCGGCGAACACGTTATAGTCGAGCTGATAGTTGTTGGTCCGGTTTTCTTTCATATCAGCCTCGAAGATAGGGTTGCTGTAATACGTGGCGAAGTCGTTCGTCTGAGGTACTGCGTACGAGCCGTCGGGGTTGCGCACCGCCATGTCCGGCAATTGGTTGAGCGCCGTAGAGATGACGTTGCTGTCGTCGAACGTCGTTATCTGTTTCGTGTTGGCGTACGACGTGTTGAAACCCACTTTCAGCCAATCGGTAATCTTCGTGTCGATATTCATACGGAACGAAGCGCGCGTGAAGCCGGAGCCTATGCCGACGCCGTCCTGGTCGAGATAACCGCCCGACAACGAGTAGTCCATATCTTTCGTTCCGCCGCTGATATTAACCGTGTGATTGTGCATGAATGCCGTGCGGTACAGCTCGTCCTGCCAATTCGTCCCTTTTGTTAATAATGTCGGGTCTAAATAGGTGTCGTTCGACCCCCAGCCGCGCACTTCGGCGCGCGCGTTATAAAAGTCGGCGTATTCGTATAGATCCATTACGTCTAACTGTTTCGGGAGTTGTTGCCAACCGAAATATCCCTCGTATTGTATCTTCGCCTTGCCCTCTTCGCCGCGCTTGGTAGTGATAAGCACGACGCCGTTCGATGCGCGCGAGCCGTAGATCGCTGTTGCGGAAGCGTCTTTAAGCACCTCTATATTCGTTATATCCGACGGGTTGATGCTCGCCAAAACGCTGCTGTTGTCGTCCGTCTGACCGCTGACCGCGATGCCGTCAATCACGTATAGCGGCTCGTTGCCGCTCAACGAGTTGATACCGCGTATCTGTACGGAGATACCGCCGCCAGGAGCACCGGAGTTCTGCGTTACCTGCACGCCGGCGATACGCCCTTGCATCGCTTGCTCCAACGACGTGTTCACGCCCTGCTTGATTGCCTTTTCGTCAATCGAAGAAACCGAGCCCGTCAGGTCGCTCCGCTTCATTACACCATAACCTACAACCACCAATTCATCCATCAGTTGGGCATCCTGGCGGAGCGTGATCGTTACGTTCGTGCGCCCGGAGAGCTTCTCCTCAACGTCTTGGAACCCGACGTAGCTCACCGCTAACGTCGCCTGAGAGTCCGACACGTTGATACTGAAGTTGCCGTCAATGTCGGTAACCGTGGCGTTCTGTGTGCCTTTCTCGCGTATCGTCGCGCCTATTGCCGGGTCGCCCAAGTCGTCGTACACAATGCCCGTAACGGCAACCTGTGCGCTGACTGCGGACGAGACAAACAGCAACGCCGCCGCTATCGCGAGCCTTAAATGTTTGTATATCTTCATCATCAATATATATAAGGAAGGGTTAGTTGTTATTAGCCGGTTGCGGCATACGCCGCGTGCAAAATTTGTATGCAAAAGTAGCTCGCCTTGCATTTTCTTGCAAACATTATATTAACAAACTCTTGCATTTTTAGGTTATAGGTTATAGATTGTAGGTTAGAGAATGCGTGTTAAATTGTGTTGGTAGCGAGCGGAATAACTCTAACTATGTTAAGGGACTGTAAAATTTGCACGTTAAATTAGCTTTCAAATGTGAAGATGAGAGGTGGTGTGCAATGCGAACAACGCGCAAC
>JAJPZE010000194.1 GCA_021204565.1 Prevotella sp.
GGAAATCTCCTGCGTGGGCCGGTAGCTCTGCGACGTGTAATACTCCGTTGCCTGACCGATAATCACGCCCGCGCACAAGCCGCAAACGACGGAGAAGCTAATCCCGAGCCAGTTCTCGATCCCGAGGAAATAAAGGATGAAGAACGTAGCTACGGCTATAAGTACAGCCGCGACATTCGTGCCCAAACCCAACGAATGGAGAAGGTTCTTCATCGTTGCGCCCTCTTTTGTCCTTACAAGGAAGATGCCAAAAAGGCTGAGGAACACGCCTACGGCGGCGATTAACATCGGCGCAATCACCGCTTTAAGCTGCATATTGCCTACGCCCGCGGCAAACGCCGTCGCGCCTAACGCCGCCGTACTGAGTATCGAGCCGCAATAACTCTCGTACAAATCGGCACCCATCCCGGCAACATCACCCACGTTATCACCTACGTTATCCGCAATCGTGGCGGGGTTGCGCGGGTCATCCTCCGGTATGTCGACCTCAACCTTACCTACTATATCCGCGCCCACGTCCGCCGCTTTGGTATAGATACCTCCGCCGACACGCGCAAAGAGAGCCTGCGTCGAGGCGCCCATGCCGAACGTCAGCATCGTGGTTGTAATGGTTATCAACGCCGCCTGTTCGCCCGCATAAAACCAATTTAATACAAGGAACCAGATTGCAATATCGAGCAAACCGAGCCCGACAACCACAAGACCCATCACCGACCCGGAGCGGAATGCGACTCGCAGACCGCTGTCAAGACCTTTCCGCGCCGCGTTTGCCGTACGCGCGCTTGCATACGTGGCTGTCTTCATACCGAAGAAACCGGCAAGCCCGCTAAAGAATCCGCCCGTCAGAAAAGCAAACGGCACCCAAGGGTTCTGCGCGTTGAAGCCGTACGCCATAATGGCGAATATTACGGCCAACACTATAAATACAATCAGCACGACCTTATATTGCTGACGCAAATAAGCCATCGCGCCCTTGCGAACATATTCGGCAATCTCCCGCATGCGCGGCGTTCCCTCGTCCGCCTTCATCATCGACTTGAAGAACACCCACGCCATAACAAGCGCCACTATCGACGCTACGGGGATGAGCCAAAATACCAAAGGTATACTCTGCATAAAGATTTAGGTTATTTTGTTATCAATTATTCACCGAGCCGCCCACAATATCGAGCAACTCGTTAGTGATTGCCTGCTGACGCGCCTTGTTGTATTGCAGGTTCAGCTGGCGGAGAAGCTCGTCGGCATTATCCGTCGCCGTCTGCATCGCCACCATACGCGCGGCGTGCTCGGAAGCGTTGCTGTCAAGCAATGCCGTATATATCATCAGGTTGACGTAGCGCGGAATGAGCATCCTCATCACCGTCTCCATATCCGGCTCTACAAGGAAATTGGAGTTCAGCGCGTGCGCTTCTTTCCGCTCGTATTGCCGCTCCCGCTCCTTTTGTTTGAGATATTCAACGGTGCGTGCGTTGGCGATAGAGGTATCCAAATCGCGGTAATGATCGTAATCCATCGCCTCCTCAATATCAATCGGAAGGAGACGCTTCTGCGTAAGGACTTGCGAGCCGGCAGACTTGAAGTGATGATAAACCATCACCACTTCATCTATCACGCCCGCATTATACTTATCCATCCGCTCTTCGCCGATTGCCTGACAATCTCTTGCGTTCGGTTTGTCGGCAACGGCGGTGTAGTCTCCCGCAACCGGCAAACCGACTTTCGTCATCTTCTCCGCCGCCTTTCTGCCTACGGGATAAGTAACGATGTCGATGCCGCGTGCCTTGAAGTCGTCGGCTATCTTAAGCGTTGTCTTTATCACGTTTGCATTAAATCCGCCGCACAAACCCGAATTGCTCGAGAATGCAATAACCGCCGCACGCCTCACCTCACGCCTGAAATCGAACATGCTCCGGGCATCTACATCGCTCGCAATGAATGTCTTCAATATCCCCTCGAGCATTGTCTCGTAGGGCAACATATTGCCAATCATCACTTGCGCGTGGTGCAGCTTTGACGAAGCAACCATCTTCATCGCGCTCGTTATCTTGCGCGTGCTGTTGACCGAAGCTATTCTGTTCTTTATTTCTTTTAATGAAGGCATCTATACGCGCACTTATTTATATTGAGCCACTGCCGCAGCCATCACCTCCTCTATAACCGCCGTCTCCTTATCCGAGATACTGCCCTTGCCCAACGTATCAAGCACATCCTGATGCGCCGCACGCATCGTTGTAAGGAAAGCATCCTGACAAGCACGCACCTTATCCACGGCAATAGGCGACATCAGCCCGTGCGTCCCGCAATAGAGGACAGCCACTTGCTCGCCGACCGGCATAGGCGAATACTGAGCCTGTATCAAGAGCTGGTTGTTCTTGCGCCCGCGGTCAAGCGTCATCGCCGTTACCGCGTCCATATCGCTTGAGAACTTCGAGAAGCTCTCCAACTCACGATACTGCGCCTGATCTATCTTCAACGTGCCCGCCACTTTCTTCATCGACTTAATCTGCGCCGACCCTCCTACACGCGAAACGGATATGCCGACGTTTATCGCCGGACGGAAACCCTGATTGAAGAGGTCGGTCTCAAGATAAATCTGACCATCGGTTATGGAGATTACATTCGTAGGTATATACGCCGAAACGTCGCCCGCCTGCGTCTCTATTATAGGGAGCGCAGTCAACGAACCGCCGCCCCTGACCTTGCCTTTCATACAAGCGGGCAGGTCGTTCATCTGCTCCGCCACTTCCTGCTCGTCGTTTATCTTCGCCGCGCGCTCGAGGAGACGCGAGTGGAGATAAAAGACATCACCCGGATAAGCCTCGCGTCCCGACGGACGGCGCAATACCAGCGATACTTCGCGATACGCCACCGCCTGCTTCGAGAGGTCGTCGTAAACAACCAACGCGGGGAAGCCCCGGTCCCGGAAATACTCGCCAATGGCGGCACCGGCAAACGGCGCGTAATATTGCATAGCTGCCGGGTCAGCTGCCGTAGCGGATACTATAATCGTGTACGGCAACGCTCCGTGCTCTTTCAGGTTCTGTACGAGAGCCGCCACGGTGCTCGCTTTCTGCCCGATTGCGACATAAATACAATACACCGGCTCGCCTTTCTCGTAAAACGACTTCTGGTTGATTATCGTATCAACGGCGATTGCGGTCTTGCCCGTCTGCCGGTCGCCGATAATCAGCTCGCGCTGTCCGCGTCCGATAGGTATCATAGAGTCGACAGCTTTAAGCCCCGTTTGCAACGGCTCCTTCACAGGCTGACGGTAGATTACTCCCGGCGCTTTACGATCCAAAGGCATCTCGAAGCTGTCTTTTAAGTCGATGTCGCCCAATCCGTCTATCGGCTGACCGAGCGGGTTGATAACACGTCCGAGCATGTTATCATTCACGCGGATAGAGGCGATACGCCTTGTCCGCTTCACCGACATACCCTCTTTAATGCCCGTTGTCGCGCCGAGCAACACGCAGCCGACGTTATCTTCTTCGAGATTCATCACTATCGCAATCGTGCCGTTCTCAAACTCCAACAGCTCGTTCGCCTCGGCATTACGCAACCCGTAGAGACGCGCCACGCCGTCGTTAACGGTCAATACCGTACCCACCTCGTCGAAATCCTGTTGCGCATTAATGCCCTGCAACTGCTCGAGCAACACCTGTGATACTTCGCTTGGTTTTATTTTATCCATATCTACTTCAATTCTTTTAATATTCCGCGCAATTGCGTCTTAACACTTGCGTCCATACGATACGTATCATATTCGAGTATAAAGCCGCCGACAATATCAGGGTTCACCTCCGTTATAAACTCCACATTCGCATTAGAGCGACGCCCTATCAGCTCGCGCATCTTCTTCTCCGTCTGCTTGTCAACCGGCACTGCCGTAACAAGACGAGAAGAGATAATATTCTTCTCCTTGCGATATAGCGTTATAAAGGAGTTTGCCATAAACATTTCTCTTATAAACATCTGACGCTGCCGACGAA
>JAJPZE010000185.1 GCA_021204565.1 Prevotella sp.
GTATAAGAACTACCGTTATGCTTATGCGGGGGAGCGGAACAGCGTTACGAGCGTATGGAGCTTCGACATACAAAGCCGTCGTACGGACAAGATATACGAGGGGGATGAATACATACCCCGTCTGTATCCTTTCGGCGGGGGCGACGACGTATGTATCCTTACGTTGAACCGCGCTCAGGATTGTCTGCGTATCTATACGGTGAGCTCGTCGAGCGGGGTGAGCCAATTACTGTTGGAGGAGCGCGGCGACAAATATATATCCGACGGGATAGCGGACCGGATAAAGATTACGCCGAGCTCGATACTCGTTCCGAGCGAGCGCGCCGGGCATCGGGCGTTGTATGTTTATTCTCTTAACGGGACGCTTCTGCGGGATACGGAAAGCGACGCGGGGGCGGCGACGGACATATACGGGATGAACGAGGCGACGGGCGATGTGTATTATCAGTCGGCTCCCGACGCAATGAACAGAACGGTGAACGTGTTGCGCAAGAACGGGAAGACGGAGACGTTAGCGGGCGACAAGGGTTGGAATAGGGCGTTGTTCTCGTCGGATTGCGCTTATTTCGTCAATACTTGGAGCGATATGAACACTCCTTATGTCGTTACGTCGCGCAACGCGAAAGGGAAGATACAGGCGACGTTGGAGACGAACGCCGCCGTCGTCCGGGCGATGAGCGACACCGGTTTCGGCACGCGCGAGACGTTTACATTCGTTACGTCGGAAGGCGTGGAGCTGACGGGTTGGATGTTGAAGCCGAAGGGCTTTTCGCCGTCGGAGCGGTATCCGGTAGTGATGTATCAGTACAGCGGTCCGGGCAGTCAACAGGTTGTGAACGGTTGGCAGACGGGGAGCATGGGTCAGGCATTCGATTATTATTTGGCCGAGCGGGGATATATTGTTGTGTGTGTCGACGGTCGGGGCACGGGCGGCAGAGGTCCGGCATTCGAGCGGAGCGTATACGGTCAGTTAGGCGTGTTGGAGGCGCGCGACCAGGTGGAGACCGCCCGTTGGCTGTCGGGTCAGAGTTATGTCGACGGTGACCGGATAGGTATCTGGGGCTGGAGCTACGGCGGTTTCGCCGCGTTGATGGCGATGAGTACGGGCGAGGATGTGTTCCGTTGCGGTGTTGCGGTTGCTCCGGTAACGGACTGGCGTTTGTACGACACCGTTTATACGGAGCGTTATATGCGCACGCCTCAGGAGAACCCCGACGGATACGCGGATTGTCCGGTCAGCCGTGCGGATAAATTGTCGGGCGCGTTGTTGCTGTGTTTCGGTATGGAGGATGACAACGTGCATCCGGAGAACACGTTGTCTTACACGTCGGCGCTCGTAGAGGCGGACAAGGATTACCGGCAAGTGGTGTATACCGATTGTAACCACAACATCAACAAGGGCAACTCGCGGGAGCATCTGTTACGCCAGATAGCGGATTGGTTCGACGAACATTTGAAATAAAGTAATGAGACCGGACGGGGAAGACGGGCGTGAGGGGATGAGCCCCGGGAGCGAAGAATATATCGAGCCGGAGAACAACCCAGAGGATATGCCGGCGGATGAGGCGGACGCGGATGTTTCGGAGGAGCATTCGGATTACGTGCCTGTCGGGCGCTTCGATGCGTCAGCCGTTCATCATCTGAGCGGGATGTACGAGAGCTGGTTTCTCGACTACGCCTCGTATGTCATCCTTGAGCGTGCCGTGCCTCATATCGACGACGGGCTGAAGCCGGTCCAACGCCGCATACTCCATTCGATGAAGCGCATGGACGACGGGCGCTACAATAAAGTTGCGAACATCGTGGGGCATACGATGCAGTTTCACCCCCATGGCGATGCGTCTATCGGCGACGCTTTGGTCGGCTTGGGGCAAAAGGAGCTGCTCATAGACACGCAGGGCAACTGGGGCAATATCTTTACGGGGGACCGCGCCGCCGCCCCGCGTTATATCGAGGCTCGGCTGACAAAGTTCGCTTTGGAGGCAGTGTTCAACCCCAAGACGACCGATTGGCAACTGTCTTACGACGGGCGCAACCGCGAGCCGGTAACGCTGCCGGTGAAGTTCCCCCTCTTGCTTGCGCAGGGCGCTGAGGGGATAGCGGTCGGGCTGTCGTCGAAGATTCTTCCCCACAACTTTATCGAGATATGCGACGCGGCGATGAGTTATCTTCGTGGCGAAGAGTTCGTGCTCTATCCCGACTTCCCCACGGGGGGCAGTATCGACGTATCGCGTTATAACGACGGTCAGCGCGGCGGGCTTCTCCGCGTCAGAGCCCGAATAGAGAAGGCGGACAACCGGACGCTTGTCATCCGCCAGATACCTTATTCGAAGACGACGTCGACCCTGCCCGAGACGATTGTCAAGGCGATAGACAGGGGGAAGATTAAGGCGAAGCGGGTTGTAGACAACACGGCGTCGGAGGTGGAGATAGTTATCCAACTCCAGCCCGGCATCTCGCCCGACAAGACGATAGACGCCTTGTATGCATTCACCGATTGCGAGATAAACATCTCCCCCAATTGTTGCGTTATCTCGGGCGACAAGCCGTGTTTCCTTTCGGTCAGCGATGTGCTCCGCCATACGACCGACCGCACTAAGGCTCTCCTTCGGCGCGAGCTTGAGATACGTCTCAGCGAGTTGAGCGAGGAGCTCTTTTTCCTCTCTTTGGAGAAGATATTCATCGAGGAGCGGATATATAAAGAGGAGGGCTTCGAACAAGCGGCGACGCTCGAACAGGCGGTAAAGTTTGTCGACCTTAAGCTCGCTCCGTTCAAGCCGCAACTGCTCCGCGAGGTTACGCGCGACGATATTCTCCGCTTGCTCGAGATAAAGATGGAGCGCATATTGAAGTTCAGCAAGAAGAAAGCCGACGGACAGATTGCGCGTCTGAACAAGGATATAAAGAGCGTCGAGCGCGACTTGAAAGAGATGACGCGCGTCGCGATAGAGTGGTTTGCTTATCTGAAAGAGAAGTACGGCGCGGGACGCGAGCGGAAGACGGAGATACGCTCCTTCGACGCCATACGGGCGGAACGTGTGGCGGAGGCTAACGAGAAGCTGTATATCAACCGTGCGGAGGGCTTTATCGGCACGGGGCTGAAGAAAGACGAGTTCGTTTGCAACTGCTCGGATATAGACGAGATAATCGTTTTCTTCGACGACGGGCGGTATAAGGTTGTGCGCGTGGCGGACAAGATATTCATCGGGCGCGGCGTAAAGCACGTGCAAGTTTACCGGCGGGGCGAGACGCGCACTATCTACAACGTCATCTACCGGGACGGCGCGCACGGCAATTATTACGCCAAGCGGTTTAATGTCCCGGCGGTCTCGCGCGAGAAGGAATACAACCTGACGCAAGGGAAGGCGGGCTCGCGGGTTGTCTATTTCTCGCATAACCCGAACGGCGAAGCGGAGACGGTACGCATCACGCTCACGGCGGGGAAGAACACGAAAAAGACCGTCGTCGACTACGACTTTTCCCGTCTCCAGGTCAAGGGACGGGGCGCACGGGGCAACCTTATTGCGAAGCGGACAATACGCAGCGTAGTGCTCAAGAGCAGCGGCCGCTCGACGCTCGGAGGGCGGAGCGTGTGGTTCGACGGCGACATAAGGCGGATTAACTACGACGGCAACGGGCTCCCGCTCGGCGAGTTCGGCGACGGCGACAGCATACTTGTCGTGCTCCGAAGCGGCGAGTTTTATTTCTCCGACATCAATACCGCCAATCACTACGAGGACGATATCCTGCGTATAGAGAAGGCGGACGGGGCGAAGACGTGGACACTTGTTTACTCCGCCGGCGGGGACGAGAGCGCGACATACATAAAACGGTTTACGTTGGAGCCGTCGAAGAAGCGCCGGACAATGCTGAACGACAATGCCGACGCCCGTATGCTCCTGTTGACCGACACGTCTTACCCCCGCGTGCGTCTGACGTTTGCCGGCGAAAAGAAAGAGCCGTTGACAATCGATGCGGAAGAGTTTGTCGG
>JAJPZE010000134.1 GCA_021204565.1 Prevotella sp.
GTTGTGAGCGTAGATTTTAATAAACATATCGAACGAGCCGGTCGTGTAATGACACTCGACTACTTCGGGGATGCGCTGGAGCTCGGCTAATACGTTGTCGAACTTAGCCGGGTCTTTCAGGTAAAGCCCTATATAAGCGCACGTTTCAAAGCCTAATGCTTCGGGCGATATGATGTATTGACTGCCTTTGAGGATGCCCGCCTGCTCTAATTTCTGCACCCTTTGGTGTACTGCCGCGCCGCTGACGTTGCACAGCCGCGCCACTTCAAGGAACGGCATCCGCGCGTCTTGCGCCAAAAGAGCAAGTATCTTTTTGTCTAATAAATCTAATACCGGTAAAGCCATACGAATCGTTTCAGGTGTCGTGCAAAATTAGTTTATCCGCCCTTAGAAGCCAAATAAATCCCCGAAATAAAGCGCATTTCAGACGGACACATCCGCCTTTATATGAGGCCAGGGGTCGTATCCCGTCAGAAGGAAGTCCTCATAACGGAAGTCGAAAATGGATTTCACGTCGGGGTTGATCGTCATACGCGGCAGGGGGCGGGGCGTGCGTGTAAGCTGAAGACGCGCCTGGCCGATATGGTTCAAATAGAGATGTGTATCGCCTGTCGTATGCACGAAATCGCCGCACGCGAGCCCGGTAACCTGCGCCATCATTTGCAAGAGCAAGGCATACGACGCGATATTAAACGGCAGACCGAGAAACGTGTCCGCCGACCGCTGGTAGAGCTGTAACGACAGCCGTCCCCCCGCAACATAAAACTGAAAAAGACAATGACAAGGGGGCAACGCCATATCGTCGATGACGGCGGGATTCCACGCGCTGACAACCAGCCGCCGGGAGTCGGGAGTGTGGCGTATCATATCCGCCACCTGCGCAATCTGGTCAATTGTGCCGCCCCGATAATCTCTCCACGCGCGCCATTGACTGCCGTAAACCGGTCCTAAATCGCCGTTCTCGTCCGCCCATTCGTTCCAGATACGCACTCCGTGCTCCTGCAAGAACCGAACGTTCGTATCGCCCGAAAGGAACCAGAGAAGCTCGTAGATGATTGATTTGAGATGAAGTTTCTTCGTCGTCAAGAGGGGGAACCCGTCGGCGAGCGGGAAGCGCATCTGATGTCCGAAGATGCTCCGGGTGCCCGTTCCGGTGCGATCCGTCTTTGTTTCCCCACCGGTCAAGATACGGTCGAGCAGGTCGAGATATTGTTTCACAATTAGAGATTTTATTTTTCGCGCAGGTCGCGCCCGCCGTAGTTAATCTTGAGGATACCCTCCTCGCGAAGTATTGTCTTCACGCGGTTGATAACGTACATCGGCGTTTCTTTATCCGCTTGGAGAGAGGCTCCGAGCCGCTCTCCGTCGTAGAGGGAGATATTGCCGCACGCTTTACGGAGCGCGTCGGGCAGATCTTGGAGCGTAACTATCGCGTCGCCCGCTTGTATGTCGTATCCGCCCGTTTGGAGGTTTTTGCCGATGAAGATGTCGATAACGGCGGCGTCTTTCTTCATCTTTTGCAACGACGTGCCGGCAGGAGAGTCGACGCGCAACATCGGGTTGCTCTGCCGGATATGCGTAGCGATCATAAAGAAGAAGAGTATGGTGAAGATAAGGTCGGGCATAGCGGACGTCGCTAAGCCGGGTATATCGTGGTTGCGTCTTTTGAGCTTCATTGCGCGTTTTCCGGTTGGTGATAGTTCTCGGCAACCCTATGGGGCAGACGGGCGAGAAGTGCTGTCCGGTCGGCTTCATTCAGCCGTTCGAACGGACAACCGTATTCGCTTCGTGCGAGCGTTTGCCGGGCGTCTTTATACGCTTCGGATAATATATTCTGCACCTTGTAATATGCTTCATACGGGCAATTGTCCGCGTCGATTATGAAAAGGTGCCCCGCGCCGCGCGTGAGAATAAACGTCCTCATCCGCGCGCGCAGCGTCGAGATGTCGCAGGCGGTATCGTTGACGCTCGCGAGCCCGTCGTCGTCGAGAGTTAAAGCCATAATATTCTCCTTGTCGACTATTAGCTCGCGCTCGGTCTCCCCGTCCTTATCTTTCGGCGGGAGATGGCGGACGAGCCCTTTGTCGACGTACATCGACGTCGTAACAAGGAAGAAGACGAGCAACATAAACGAGATATCCGCCGTCGATGTTGTGTTCAATCCGAAGTACCCCGGTTGTCTTTTGCGCAGCTTCATCGCCTTTTAATCATTGCCCAAACGACCGTCAAAACGGCGGCGGCGAAGAGCGCGAGGAGGCTGACGAGTATCGTATCAACCGCCGTGCCGTCGCTAAAGAGCCGCGCACAAATTACAATCGCCACCACGCCGACCCACACGCAACCGCTCAAGACATCAACCCGTATGCCGTTCTGTATTGCCCCGTGCCCCGCCCGACGGCACTTCATGCGGCAGTACGACCACAGCGCCGAGGCGAGCGCAAGCAATATTACGAGGTAAAGGGAACAAAGAATAATGTCGGCAAAATCCATAGGAACGGGGCGCGAAGCGTCGGGGTTTTATTCTTCGCCGGCGGGCTTGACGTGTTTGTATTTCCCGATTATATCGAGGAGCGAGACGGCGCTTTCCTCCATCTGCATTGTGATCCTGTCGATCTTGGTAAGGATAAAGTTGTAGAATAATTGCAGGATAACCGCCGCAATAATGCCGAAGATGGTTGTCAGGAGCGCCACTTTCATGCCCTCCGCCACTATCGTGGGGCTGATGTCTCCCGCCAACTCGATGTGTTCGAACGCCATAACCATCCCGATTACAGTGCCCAGAAAGCCGAGCGAAGGTGCGATGGCGATAAACAATTTAATCCATGTGGAGCCCTTTTCGAGCAGCGAAAGCTGTACGTTAGCGTACGACTCCATACTCCTGTCAATATCTTCGACGGGGTCGTTTATCCGCAACAGCCCCTGATAACAAATGCTTGCGACGGGTCCGACCGTGTTCCGGGCTTTCTCTTTCGCCTCGTCGATGTTGCCCGCGTCGATAAGTGCGGCAAGCTCCGAGACAAACCGCCGCGCGTTGATTTCGGAGAGGGTGAGGTAGATGATGCGCTCTATGCAAAACGCCAAACCCAATATCAACGCCACGGCAACGAGCGACATAAACAGCACGTTACCCTCTACGAACTTGTCTTTGAGCAGTTGGTGCAAACCCCCGCCGCCGTCGCCGGCGAGAAAGAATATATATAACAATGTATTCATGCGGTCGTCGTGCCGATTATGTCCATAACTTCCGCGCCGAGCCGCTCCGCTTCTTGCATCGTCGGAGCCTCGCTATAGATACGTATAATCGGCTCGGTATTCGACCGTCTGAGGTGTACCCAGCGGTCGGGGAAGTCGATTTTAACGCCGTCGATGTCGTTTATCCGCTCCGCCTTATATGTCTCCTTCACCCGTGCGAGAATAGCGTTTACGTCGGTATCGGGGCGTAGCTCCGCTTTGTTTTTTGCGATAAAATAATCCGGAAGCCCGGCGCGCAACTCGCTGACGGTTATGTTTCTCTCCGCAAGAGAAGAGAGAAAGAGAGCGATGCCCACGAGTGCGTCGCGCCCGTAATGACACTCCGGATAGATTACTCCTCCGTTCCCTTCGCCGCCAATCACCGCTCCGGTCGCTTTCATCATCGTGGTTACATTCACCTCACCCACTGCCGAAGCCGAGTACGTCCCCCCGTGCAGCTCTGTTATGTCCCTCAGGGCGCGTGTCGAAGAAAGATTGCTGACGGTGTTGCCCGGCGTCTTCGACAACACGTAATCCGCTACGCCGACAAGCGTGTATTCTTCGCCAATCATCCGTCCGCGCTCGTCGATAAACGCCAGACGGTCTACGTCGGGGTCGACGACGATACCGACATCGAACCCTCCGCCGCGTACAAGATTCATTATGCCCGACAGGTTCTTTTCCAAAGGCTCGGGGTTGTGGGCGAAGTTGCCGTCAGGGACATTATTCATAATGGTGTATTC
>JAJPZE010000125.1 GCA_021204565.1 Prevotella sp.
CAAACGCAAATAACACACTTTAGACCTTATACTTTTTTTTTGAAGAGGTTGCGATCCAAGCGTGGCTCGCAACCTCTTCTTTGATGCCGAGTGTAGCCGAATCTCCGGCGTCGGAGACGTCGCCATAAGGGTAACCCCACGCTTCAGCGTGGGGTGGACGAGCGATACAATTGACTTTAAGCGGGATATACGAATTTGTCCTCGGGGGCGAAACTTTACAACCGTCCGCTCGGGTATCCGTATCTTTAAGGAGGATGTAAAGCGGAGAGTATATAAGAAACGGACTTTAAGAAGAGAAACGTAACGGCTTGGGGCAATTGTCCTGTATGCACTGCCCTTGGAGGCTGGAATGCAGATAAGATATGGGCGTTAAAGGAGACGGATGCCGGCCATGTTACGGCGGAGCCGCGGCGGAGCCGCCGGTGAGGACAACTGCCGGATGCTTGCTGGACGCATAACCGTATGAAAGGGAACAGATAAAGGCGTGTTGCGGGGCATTGCCGTTGCCGCCCGCCGCCGGTTTTATCCTGCCTGATGATGTCTCCGGCGGGTTATTGCCCGGCGCTTGTCGTGTTATCGTCCGTGTCCGTGTTGGTGTCGACGGGCGATAATACATTATCATATTCCTCTGAGGAGATGACTTCTACGGCGCGTCGGAGCTGGTTGTCGAAGCGCAGGGAGTACTCTATTGCTCCCTCGTCGTAATAATATGCGGCGACGATATCGCGACCTACGAGTTGCATTATGAGGTCTTTATTTATCTCGAGATCGCGTTCGGTATCGTGCGTCAGTTTGGCTTCGAGGGCGTCGAACTCGTCCTTGGCGTCGTCGTAATATCCCTCGAAGCGCGCCAGATCCTTTAGTTGTCCGAGGTATTTTTCCGTTTGTCGGTCGTATTTGAAGTTGCTTGCGAGGACGCGCCGGGACAGTTCGGCGTAGTCGTCATCGGTGAGGGCGAACTCCGCGGGCGGCGCGATTGAGGGGTGGGCTTCGATATAATCGCATACGTAAGCGAGCACCACCTCCGATGAGTCGCGTGCATTGACGAGATAATAGGCGAGGTTGGTCAGCGTGTCGCCTTTTATTTCGATGTCCGGTTTGATACCTCCTTTCTCCTTTACCGCCCGTCCGCCGGCGGTGTAGAATACGTGTGCGAGGGAGTCGGGCGTATGTTCGGCGACGCCTCCGGTGCGTTTGCTGTAGTCGATTGCCTGCAAGCAGCGTCCGCTGGGGATATAATATTTGCTTGTTGTTAGTTTGAGTTGCCCGTTGTAAGGGATGTCGATAGTTGTTTGCACGAGCCCCTTTCCGAAAGTCTGTTCTCCGAGTATGACCGCCCGGTCGAGGTCTTGGAGCACGCCGGCGGTAATCTCCGACGCGCTCGCGGTATTGCCGTCGACCATCACGACTATGGGCATGATGGTGTCAATGGGCTCTGCGGTGGTGAAGTATTCGTTGTTAGCGCGCTCCGTCTTCCCCCGCATTTTGAGGACGGAGAGCCCGTTAGGGAGAAACATATTCAGTATTGCGACCGCTTCGGAGACTGACCCGCCGCCGTTGTCGCGCAGGTCGAAGACGAGCCGGCGCATACCTTTCGTTTTCAAATCGAGTATTGCGCTTCGCATCTCTTTGGCGCAATCTTCGGTGAATTGCTCAAGATTTACATACCCGATTGTGTCGTTCAGCATGCCGTAATAGGGGATGGCGGGCAACTGGATGGAGCGCCGCGTGATGTTATATTGAAGCTCCTTGTTTTCCGAAGGGCGGAAAATAACCAATTTGAACGTGCTCCCGGCATCGCCGCGCAGGTGGTTACTGACGTAGTCGGAAGGCTTGGAGAGCATTGTGGAGTCGTCGATGGATATTATGCGGTCGCCCTTTCTGAGCCCCGCCTCCTGCGCGGGCATGCCGCGATAGGGCTGGTCGATAATGCAGCAACCATCTTTCAGGTTCTCTCTTATGAGCGAGCCAATGCCGGCATATTTGCCCGTAATCATTTGGTGAAGGCTCTTGACGTCCTCTTCGGGGTAATAAACGGTGTAGGGGTCGAGGGAGTAAAGCATCGCCTTAATGCCGTACCCGACCGCCTCGCCCGCATCTATCGTGTCGACATACAGCATGTCGAGGTCGCGGTAGAGGGAGGTGAAGATTTCCATGTTCTTGGCCACATCGAAGTTATGACCCGTCTCCTGTTGGGCGTTGGCAGGGAAGAAGAGCAAGAGGAGAGAGGATAGAATAATATGTCTTTTGACGTGCATAGTGTGTCGTAATTATAAGCCGGTGCAAAGTTATAATAATCCCGTAAATTGCCGTCAAACGGGCGGATGAATTACAAGCGCCTGCGGCTTATAAGATGGTGTAAGTACATTTTGTCGAAGACAGCGCCTGCGGCTTATAAGATGGTGTTAGGTTTCTTGTCGAAGACAAGATGTATATCTTCTGAAGATATTCGAAAAGAAATATTATCTTTGCGGCTGATGTGTTGATTGGACGGACGAATATGACAAGAAAGCCGCTCGTCGTTTGCGTTTTGTCGTGCGTGTGGGTGGTTTGCGCGGCGCAAGAGTTGCGTTATGACCGCCCGGCGGAGTATTTCGAAGAGGCGCTTCCGATAGGTAACGGGCGCATAGGGGCGATGGTTTACGGCGGCGCGGACAGCTTCCGTCTGTCTCTGAACGACATCACGCTGTGGACCGGAGAGCCGGACTTTCGTCCCGTCAACCCGGATGCATATAAGTCTCTGCCCGCCGTACGCGAGGCGTTGGATAATGAGGATTACGCCGCGGCGGACACTCTTGTAATGCGTCTGCAAGGTCATGAGAGCGAACGCTACCAGCCTTTGGGCTGTCTGTATATAGATTTTATAAGGACGGACAGCACGACATACAACTATTCGCGCACGCTTTCTCTATCTACGGCAACCGCTTCAACATCATACGAATGCGGCGGGGGAGAGACAATACATACCGAATGCTTCGCCTCAAAGCCCGATTCGGTAATTGTCGTTCGGATTGTCTCATCGGGCGAAAAGGGCATTAACGCGCGTATCCGCCTAAGTTGCGAGTTGCCCCATACGACGACTGTCTCGGGGAATAAACTGATGAATTACGGGTACGCCGCATATGCCTCGAACTCCTTTTACATAACGGGCGTTCACGGCGAGCAACTCTTTTACGACCCCCAACGGGGCATACATTTCCTCACAATCGTAGCCGCCGAGACGGACGGAGAGCGGCTCGTCGCCGACGGAAATACACTCATTGTTGCCGGGTGCGGGGAATTGACGTTATATATTGTCAACTCGACGAGCTTCAACGGGGCGGACAAAGATCCCGCGCGCGAAGGTATTGATTACGAAGAGGAGGCAAATCGCAATATTTCAAATGCGTTGCGACGCGGGTACAACGACATTCGCGCGCGGCAGGAAGCTGATTATCAGGAGCTGTACAATCGCGTCTCGCTCTCGTTGGGCGCTACTCCCGACTCGGTAAAGTCTCTTCCGACCGACGCGCAACTGCGGCTCTATACGTCGGCGAACCAATATAACCCGGAGCTGGAAGCGTTGTATTTCCAATACGGACGTTATCTCCTGATTTCTTCGAGCCGCACTCCCGGCGTGCCCGCCAACCTGCAAGGACTTTGGAATGAATACGTCTCGCCGCCGTGGAGAAGTAATTATACAATAAATATCAACACGGAAGAAAACTACTGGGCGGCGGAGACAACCAACCTATCCGAACTCCATGCTCCGCTTCTGGCGTTCATCCAAGCTATGGAACGCACCGGAAAACAAACCGCCGAATGTTATTACGGCGTCGGCGAGGGCTGGTGCGCCGGGCACAACAGCGACATCTGGGCCATGACGAACCCCGTCGGCGAAGGGGTCGGCAATCCGCAATGGGCGAACTGGACTATGGGCGGAGCGTGGCTCGCAACGCATATCTACGAGCATTATCTCTTCCGGTG
>JAJPZE010000136.1 GCA_021204565.1 Prevotella sp.
GGTCTCTCCGTGGTCGCTATGGCGTATGCCATAGGCGGAATCTCCGGTTGTCATATCAATCCGGCAATCACGTTCGGTGTTTATCTTGCGGGTCGTATGAAGGGCAAGGACGCGATTATGTACATCATCTTCCAGATTATCGGAGCTATCATCGGCTCCGCTATCTTGTTCGCTCTTGTTTCGACCGGCGGTCATAACGGACCTACCTGCACGGGAAGCAACTCGTTTGCCGACGGTTGTATGGCTCAGGCATTCATTGCCGAGGCTGTGTTCACATGCATTTTCGTGCTCGTCGTTCTGGGCTCCACCGACCCGAAGAAAGGCGCGGGCAACCTCGCCGGACTGGCAATCGGCTTGACCCTCGTGTTGATTCACATCGTTTGTATCCCCATCACGGGCACGTCCGTCAACCCGGCACGCAGTATTGGTCCGGCTATCTTCGACGGCGGCGTAGCTCTATGCCAGCTGTGGCTCTTTATTGTTGCCCCGTTAGTCGGCGGTGCAGTTAGTGCGCTTGTTTGGAAGCTCATAGGCGACAAATAAAGTGCGAACGGAACACGTTGTTCCTTAATGTCATACTGCGCGAGACACCATCCCGCGCAGTTTTTTTATTCATAGACGGGGTGCCGGGAATGCGTTTCGCGGGGCAACGGACGTGGTGTTCGCCGCCGGCGTTTATTGTACTATTGAATACTTTGCGAACTTGAGCAAGAGTTGCTTCCGCCCCGCGTTATCGAAGTCTACGGTGGCTTTCATGTTGTTGTCCGTGCCGTCGAGTTGCACTACCGTGCCGCGTCCGAAGCGTTCGTGCTCTATTGTCATGCCCTCGCGCAAACCCTTATAAGCCCTCGCTTGACGTTTGCCGGCGGAGGATGCTGACGCCGTTTGTTTGCCGTGTGCGGCGTCTAATTGCTTGCGGAAAGCGGGACCAAAGGGGTCGGCGGGCGTTTCTTTCGGGCGCTCGCGGGTGATTTTATACTTCGGGTCGGCACGGAATTGCGTGGCGACGGGACGGGAGTTTTGCACCGGTGAAGCGAAGAGCGTGCGCCGTTTCGAGAGGGGTATGGCGGCGCTTTTGCCGGCGTTTCGTCCGTTTTCATCCGACGCTATGTAGCGGCTGTCAATCTCGTTTATGAACCTGCTCGGCACGAAATACTCCGGCTTGCCGTAGCGCCAACGGTTCTTTGCACAGGTCAGGATGCAGTGCTTCGCCGCACGTGTGATGGCGACATACAACAGCCGGCGCTCCTCTTCAAGTTCTCTTTGCGACGAGCACGCGCGTTGTGAAGGGAAGATGTTTTCGTCTAAGCCGACAATAAAAACCGTAGCGAACTCCAAGCCTTTTGCCGCATGAACAGTCATCAGAGCCACTCTCGCTGTGTCTTCTTTATCCCCGTTTTCCTTATCGCTTTGCAGGGACACCTCCTGCAAGAACCGCTCTAACGTCGCGTCCGACCGGCGGTCATCCTTCTCCAAATCCTCTACAAAGGTGTTGAGCGCGTTGCCGAATTCGCTGATGTTTTCTTGGCGCGTGAGCGCCTCGTCGTCGGTCGAAGAGAAGATGTCGGCGTAGATGCCGCTTTGCTTGATTATATCTTGCCCCAACGTAAAGGCGTCTTCCGTCGCGGCACGCTCGCGGAACGAGCTTATCAGGCGCACAAATCCCGCAATCTTCGCGCGCGTGCTGTTGCTCATGTCGGGCAGGTGTTTATCCGCGTCGATGCATACGCGCCAAAGCCCCGTGCCGGCACGTGCCGCCGCCTCGCCGATACGTGCAAGGGAGGTTGCCCCTATACCCCGCGCGGGGTAGTTTACAATACGGCGAAACGCTTCTTCGTCGTCGGGATTGACCGTCAGCCGGAAATACGCGATGATGTCCTTTATCTCTTTCCGCTGATAAAACGACAAGCCGCCGTATATGCAATAGGGGATATCGCGTTTGCGGAGCGCTTCCTCGAATGTCCGGCTCTGGGCATTGGTGCGGTATAATATGGCGAAGTCGGAGTATTCGCAATCGTCTTCGCGTTGTATGCGCTCCAACTCCGTGCAAACGATGTTCGCCTCTTCCGCGTCGGAATAAGCGTGTTTCAGCTGCAGACGCTCCCCGCTTTCGTTCTCGGAGAACACATCTTTGGAGATCTGTCTCTCGTTATGACGTATCAAGCTATTTGCGGCTTCGACGATCCTCTGCGTACTTCGATAGTTGCGTTCGAGCTTAAACAGTTTCGCCTCGGGGTAGGTCTCGTGAAAGAGGAGTATATTTTCGAGACAGGCTCCGCGAAACGCATAGATGCTCTGGGCGTCGTCGCCGACAACGCAGATGTGCCTGTTCGTGCGCGTCAACAAGCCCAGAACCGCTTGTTGAGCCTTGTTCGTGTCCTGATATTCATCCACTAATATGTATTGAAACCGGTCCTCCCATTTCCCGCGCACTTCGTCGTTGTCGCGGAAGAGACGGTATGTGAGCAGGAGCAAGTCGTCGAAATCGGCGGCGTTAGCCCTCTTGCAACGTTGTTCGTAGGCAGTGAATATCTTCCCTAAGGAGGGGAGACGCGCCTGGCGATCACGCTCGTATATCTGCGCGTCGCTAATGTAATCGCCGGCGCTGATCATATTGTTCTTCGCCAACGATATTCGCTTGTGCACCGCCGAGGGGCGGTATATCTTGTCGTCCAACCCCATCTCGCGAATGATTGATTTAATGAGGTTCTGCGCGTCGCTCTCGTCGTAGATAGTGTACTGCGGCGTAAAGCCGAGCGCCTGTGCCTCTATGCGGAGGATTCGGGCGAACACGGAATGAAATGTCCCCATATTGATATATCGTGCGCAGTCCGCTCCGACGAGTTGCCCGATACGTTCCTTCATTTCGTTCGCCGCCTTATTGGTAAATGTCAGGGCAAGAATATTCCAAGCCTTGACGCCTTGTGCGATGAGGTATGCGATTTTATGCGTTAGCATGCGTGTCTTCCCCGAGCCCGCTCCGGCGATGACGAGCATCGGACCGTCGTTGTATTCGACAGCCGCGCGTTGCATGTCGTTAAGCTCGCTTGTCAGTTCGGTTATGTCCGTGTTCATAGTTCGTATATGGCGGGGACGGGCTTAATGTGTGTTCTTTGCCTCTCCTTTATCGGGGAAGCGGGGGATGTTCCTCATCTGGGCGAGTATTTGCCGCTGGCGTTTCCGCATGTATGCCGACGGGTTGGCGGCGTCGAAACGGCGGGGATTGGGCAGCGTGGCGGCTATGAGAGCGCAGTCGCCGCGTGTGAGTTCGTCGGGCGATTTATCGAACTTATGCCGCGCGACGGCACAGACCCCGTACAGCCCGTCGCCCGTTTCAATGGAGTTCAGATACACCTCCATTATCCTCTCTTTGCCCCAGAAGAGCTCGATGAGCACGGTGAAGTACGCCTCAAAGCCCTTGCGAACCCACGTGCGGCCGGGCCAAAGGAAGACGTTCTTCGCCGTTTGTTGGCTGATTGTGCTTGCTCCGTGCTTCGTCTTAGATGTCTTGTTGTGCTCGTTCGCCGCCTTTATCGCTTTGAAATCAAAGCCGTGATGAGCGAGGAAACGTTGGTCTTCAGACGCTATGACCGCAACCGGCATGCTCTCCGACATCGCCTCCAAAGGCACCCATGTGTGCTTTATGCGCGGCACCGACCCGCTCTTCACTTGCTCTGCGGCGCGGATAAACATCAGTGGAGTGGCGTAAACGGGAGCGTGGCGGTAGACGAGCACGGCCAACAAAGTCGACCCGAAGAACAACGCCAATATCCAAACAACAATTCTGACAATCAATTTCACAGCCTCGCCAAACCGCATGTGAGCGGTATTCTTGCCGGCGCAAAGGTAAGCAAACATATACGAACGGACAAATAAAAACCGCCCGATGCCGGTAAAGACGACGTATACTTGCCCCGCTCCGCATATTCGGATGACGCTTTGCACAACCCCAATAT
>JAJPZE010000243.1 GCA_021204565.1 Prevotella sp.
CTGAAAGTACGGGGTTTTAACCTGTGAAACCCTATGTAATGAGGGGTCAATAACTAAGTAATGAGAGGGTCATTTATGGGGGTTTTGCCCGGCGCGAACTATGTTCGTGCTCGTTTTGATATGTGGAGATGCCAAACGAGACCTAAATACACGCGCTTTTTGAGCTAAAATTTCATTGCACACTACCCCTGCCGTTAAGTTAATTAACATCCGTTTACACGCGGAAAATTAACAATTTAAATTCGGTGATGAGGTCCGAGAACAGTTTGCCTAAGTACGGGTTGCGTCCGCCGTGTGCACGCTGTTTTTCGCTCTTCCGACCGGTTTAATAGCTTACGTCTTCGAGGAAGAGGGCGTGTGCGGGCATACTTTCTCCGGCGTCGCTTCTGTTGCCTTTCGCAATTATTTCGCGGAAATCATCGATTGTCAGTTTGCCCCGTCCGACGTCTATAAGCGTGCCGACGATGGCGCGGACCATATTTCTGAGGAAACGGTTGGCGGTGATGGTGAAGCGCCATGTATGGTCGGATGTTTGTATCCAACGTGCGTCGGTGACGCGGCAAAGGGTGGTTTTCGCGTCCGTTCCGCTCTTGCAAAACGCGGCGAAATCGCCGGTCGTGAGGAGCAGGAGCGCGGCTTCATTCATCCGGGAGAAGTCTAACGGGTAGGTGATTAGTGCGGAATAACGATTTATGAACGGGTCTTTGGCGGTATGTATGAAATAGTTATACGTTCGCCGGCGTGCGCTGAAGCGCGCGTGCATATCGTTCGGGACGGGCTCTATCCTTAGTATGGCGATGCTTTGCGGGAGGATTTTGTTCAATCGGAACGCCAGTCCGGCGGTGTCTAAGGGGCTTGGCAGGTCGAAGTGCGCCGTCATTTTGCGGGCGTGTACCCCCGCATCGGTGCGTCCCGCCCCCGTTATCTCCACCGTCTGACGCAACAAGAGAGCCAGCGCCCGCTCGAGTTCGGCTTGGACGCTCCCGGCGTTCGGCTGGCTTTGAAACCCGTGAAAATCGGTGCCGTCGTAAGAAAAACGGATGAAGTAGCGCTGCATAGACGACTAACTCTTCAACATATCGGCGCCTTGCCCGCAGTTATTTTTTCGGGCGCGGCGGCTGCCCTTTGCCGGGCGCTTTACGGAATGCCTCGCGATGAAATTTATTCTCGGCAAGGGTTACTTTCATCACCTTTGAGGCGGGGATAACGGCGAGCATCTTGGCGTGATACGTCTGTAAGACCCTCTTCAACTGCACTTCCGCCGCGTCGTGAGCTTTGATTACCGCCTCGCATTCCTTATCTGTCGCGGGCTTTTTCTTACGCGCCTGCCGGTCGGCATCCATTATCGCGATTTGTTTCTGCCTCATCTCCCGGTATATCGGAAGAAACTTCGCGGCTTCCGTCTTCGTAATGCCCGCTTCTTTTACGACGAACTTCTCCAACCTTTGTTCGAAGTCCTTGGGGTCAAAATTTCCCTTTCCCGGCGCACCTCCGCCGTCCTGTGCCGTCGAGAAAGCGGCGCACAAGAGCAAGCATAATATAGTTATTGTCTTTCGCATAGATAATTATTCCCAGTCCGCTTCCGCCAAATAGCGGTATATGTCGTCGTTGTCCAACATTATATAATCATCCGCGTCGTCCGACGAAAAGAACAGTTCGGCATTCTCTCCGCCTCCGTCGCGGGAGCCGAAAACGGCTTCCGTGCCCAACTTATGAGCATATATCGTCGCCCCGAACACGGCGACACAGAGCGTTGCAGCCAGACCGACGAGCGGCCGGAGCAGACGTTGTTGCCAGGTTAAAGCGACGATTTTCGGCGCGTCACATTCCGCCACGCGGGCGAGGATATCGCTTTTGAGGCGCTCGAAATACCCGTCGGGCACCGTAAAGGGATTGGCTCGCGTGATGTTCTTATTGGTGTTTATATCTTTCATACGTATGTATTTTCCCCTTGTATTTCTCCGACTATTGAAAGGGTGAAAAGTTTAATCTATGTTATTAAAAAAGTCTTCTATCTTCTTCACGGCGTGGTGATAGCTCGCCTTTAACGCCCCTACCGACGTGCCGAGAACGGCGCTCATGTCGGAGTATTTCATCTCTTCGAAGTAGCGTAAGGTGAACACGGTGCGTTGCACATCGGGCAAGCGGCTGACCGCCTCCTGCAGTTGCGCTTGGGTTAAGTCGCCGTCAAAGTATTCGTCTGCTATAAGGCGGTTCGCCACAACCACATCTTCGTCGGCGCTTATGCACGCCCGAGCCCGCCTCTTATGTACGAAATCGAGCGCCTCGTTGATAGCTATACGGCTGAGCCAGGTAAAGATTTTCGACTTCCCTTCGAAGCTCCCGATATTCATCCACGCCTTTATGAATGCATTTTGAACCACGTCGTTGGCATCGTCGTGCGAGACGACGATACGCCTCACCTGCCAATACACCTTTTCGCCGTATTGCTCCACCAGCGCGGCAAAGCCCTTCTCGCGGGTCGCCTCGTCGGAGAGCAAACGGATAAGTTCTCGGTCGCCGTACATCAGCAGGTTATATCGTCGTCGTTCGGGTTATGTGTCCTTAAACAACACGTGGTGTACGGCGACAGCCGCACACCACCAATATTAACAAAGTATATTATGAAAAATGAATCGATTTCAAATCCGTTTCACACGATTGAAATCTTACGTGCAATCTTGCCAATCTTGACAATATAACAGCCCTTAGCCAAGCTCAGGGGAATGTATTTGTCGTCAGAATCAATCTTTACACTCATCACGCCGACGCCCGTTATCTTATATATTTGGAGCGTTTGACCCTCCGCACCGCTGACGTGCAGTACGTTCCGGGAGAGGCTGACCGTAACGTTCGTTATGTCAATATCCATATTCTCCACTATTTCAACCCTTGTCTCGGCGCGCGAAACGGCGGGCACGAGCAGAGTTGCGGACAAGAAAAGTATCGTTGAAAGTAAAGTTTTAACCATATTAAACTGCGTTGTTGCATACTAACTCGGGGCAAATGTAGTGTTTCAAAAGCTTATGCGAAAGCGGACGCGAAATATTTTCGTGGTTATTAAAACTATTTAACGTCGAATATCATTCCCTCGTCGGAAAGGCGCGTATCCGGGAATATTGCCCGCGCCTCATCTAAGAGGATGCTTTCGTCGTCGTAACGTTGGCTGTAGTGTCCGAGCAGCAGTCCGCCCGCGTGAGCGTCTGACGCGACCTGCGCCGCCTGTGCAGCCGTCGAGTGTGAGTATGTTTCCGCCCGCGCGATATTGTCGCTCGCGTAGGTCGACTCGTGATAAAGAAGATTTACCCCGCGTATCTTCTCCGCCAGCGCCGGGATATATCTTGTGTCGCTGCAATAGGCATAACTGCGCGGCGGAGTGGGGGGCGCGGTCAGCCGGTCGTTGGGAATGATGTTGCCTTCGGCGTCTTCCCAGTCCTCTCCGTCGCGGATTCTGTTCAGCCGGCTGTAAGGAATCTGATAATAATCCGTCATCTCCCGGATGATATGGCGCCGCCCCGTCTTCTCCCGGAACAGATATCCGGCGGTGGGTATGCGGTGCTCCAAGGGGATGCTCTCTACGGTCAGACTGCGATCCTCGTAAATTATTGCACTCGCGGATGTGTCCACATCGTGGAGAATAACTTTGAAACCGAGCTCCCTCGTAAAAGCGGCGAGCCGGGGCGGAAGGATGTCTTGCAACTCTTTCGGCGCGTAGATATGTAGCGGGGCGGTACGTCCGAGAAGGCCGAACGTGCTGATCATCCCCGTCAAACCAAGGCAATGGTCGCCGTGGAGGTGCGAAATGAACACGGCTGACAGCTTGTTGAAGTTGATATGAGTATGGCGCAGGGCGAGTTGCGTGCCCTCTCCGCAATCCACCATAAAGAACTTATTATTCATCTGCACCACCTGCGACGACGGGTTATGGCGCAGTGTAGGC